>JBBRXO010000026.1:0-26273 GCA_038248345.1 Armatimonadota bacterium
CGCGCAAGATGGGCATTGAGCTGGAGAAGAAATCCCCGGCGGCGCGCGCCATCCTTGAACGTATGAAGGATGCCGAGAACGCGGGCTACTCCTTCGAGGCGGCGGAAGCTTCCTTTGAAATGCTCATCCGCCGTGAGCTGGGTCTCTTCGTGCCGGAGTTCGAGGTGATCGACTTCCGCGTGCTGGTGGGTGAGCATGTGTGGGGGCCGGGCAAATGCGACGCAGTGGTACGTGTGCGCATCGGCGAAGAGGAAGAGCTGATGGTGGCGGACGGCGATGGTCCGGTACACGCCCTCGACAGCGCCCTGCGCAAAGCCATCGAGCCGCACTTCCCCAAACTACGCGAGATCCACCTCACCGACTTCAAAGTGCGTATCGTAAACGACCGCGCCGGCACCGCCGCCCGCGTGCGTGTATTGGTAGAGAGCAGCGACGGCACCGGCAACATCTGGAACACCGTCGGCGTGCACGAAAACCTGATAGTAGCCAGCCTGGAAGCGCTGACCGACGCGCTGCATTATGGGATTGCGCGGGGGTAGGATAAATTTAACCATTGATAGCACAGAGGGCACAGAGAGTAATAATCTCTATGCCCTTTTATTTGCCTGGAAGTGACATCATATTCGTAAACGTCAAACTCTCCCCATCTTATTGAGAGGAAAAAAGCAGATATGTGACTGTTGCCGCGGGTTGATCGCCCGCGGCAGCAGCCTGGCCGGCCCGCACCGCGACGACCTGCGCCAGTTCGGCTCGCAAGGCGAGCAGCGCACGGCCGCGCTGGCGCTGCGCGTGGCGGAGTTCGAGCTGCAAAACAAGCTGCTAAGCGAACCGCCGCTACTCTTATTGGACGACATCCTCAGCGAGCTGGACCGCACCCGCCGCGCCGCCCTCCTGGCCCCCATGGCGCAGGTGATAGTCACCACCACCGACGTAGACGCCCTCGGCCTCCCGCCCCACGCGGATGTGCATCAGTATCGGGTCTGCGGGGGTGGGGTGGGGTAGAGTCACCGGAATTGCATATTTCCGCTGTTACTGATAATCTTAGCATATGATTTTTGAACGCCAAAAACGATTGCTCGCGTTATTGGACACACTTGGCGGTGAGATCAGCAACCTGGATTACCAGAAATTGCTCTTTCTCTTCTGTTATCAAGTCGAGGAATCCCCTACCTATGAATTTGTGCCGTACAAGTTCGGTGGCTTTTCTTTCACCTCGTACGCAGATAAACGCCGTCTGATTGAACAGGGGTTTCTCGTCAATGATGAGCGAATCTGGTGCCTGACTCCGCTGGGGAGAAGCAATGCTGCTGTCGCCCCGCAAGTTCAGTCAAAGATGGCCGGCTTCGCGCAGCATTACGCTGATTTACGCGGTGACAAGCTGGTGGCAAAGGTATACCGCCAATATCCGTACCACGCGATAAATAGCGAGATTGCAGCGCGGGTACTGGCGGGCGATCCGGCTCGTTTACAGGCTATTGAGCAGGCACGACCGCAACATCATATCCCAGGTATCTGCACGATAGGTTATGAAGGTCGTTCACTGGAAGGCTACCTGAATATACTGATACGCTCCGGTGTATCAATTCTGTGCGATGTGCGAAAAAATCCACTTAGCCGGAAATATGGATTCTCCAAGGGTACCCTGAGTAATGCCTGCAGTGGAGTCGGAATAATCTATATGCATCTACCCGAGTTGGGCATCGCCACTGAAGAACGGCGAAATCTAGTCACGCAGGCGGATTATGACGCCTTGTTTGAAACCTACCGAAGTAACACCCTGCCACAACAGACGGTGGCCTTAATGAGTATCAAAGAGCTGGTAGCCCACGGTAATTACCTGGCCTTAACATGTTATGAAGCAGACGCACGCCAGTGCCACCGCCAATGCGTCGCTGAAGAATTAGAAAAACTGTACGGAACAACATTCATACCGGATCAACTCTGAATGGAGTAGAGTATGCCGAAAGAGCGCATTCTTATTACGGTTAAAACATATCCTGATTTGTCGGAATCATACGGTGAGACGGTATGCACTGCCGGTATTCGCGAGGATGGATCGTGGGTGCGGATATATCCAGTCCCATTTCGTAGACTAAATGAAGAGCAGCAGTATAAAAAATTCGACTGGATTGATTGCGAATTAATTAAAAATCGCAAAGACCAGCGGCCCGAATCATATCGCCCAATCAATGAAAATCAATTTGATCCAGTTGGTCATATTGGCACCAATAATAACTGGCAGGAACGCCGAAAGCTAGTACTTCAAGCATCGCATGTCTATACATGTAGGCAGACGTTGATTGATGCTGCTAAATCGAACACAATGTCACTTGCGATTTTTAAGCCGACACGGATTATTAGATTTTTTTGGAAAGGACAAACTGAGAGAGAATGGGATCCTTCTAAAATTCATGCCATGCGAAACCCGGCTCAGATTGACTTGTTTGAGGAGGAGCAATGGCGAAAAACATTCCAGATTATTCCCAAGTTACCTTATCGCTTCTTCTATCAATTTGAAGATGAAAATGGAAAAACAAGTACAATGCAAATATTTGACTGGGAAATCGGCGCACTATATTGGAATTGCTTACGCAATACCAATGGGAATGAAATGATTGCCTTGGAAAAAGTTCGCTTGAAGTACGAAGACGAATTTATGCAAAAAGACCTGCACTTCTTCTTGGGTACAACAAAGAAGAATCATCGTAAAGCTCCTAATCCATGGACAATCATCGGCGTATTCCCGATACCATATGAACAGCAAATTCCAGAAGAGCAGCAGATCCCCCTGTTCTAACCCAAAACACCAAAACCCCCGCCCACCGGTTTACACCGGTGGGCGGGGGTTTTATTTTTTGCTTTCACAAGCGCGGACTATTTGTGGCGGTTGTGTAGTTCCTGGATCAGGGCACGGCCGATTTCGTCGCGCTGGATCTGGTTGGTGCCTTCGTAGATCTGGGTTATTTTGGCGTCGCGCATGTATTTTTCGATGGGGTATTCGCGCATGTAGCCGTGGCCGCCGTACACCTGGATGGCGTCGGTGGTCACCTGCATGGCCATATCAGAGGCGAAGCATTTGCTCATGGCGCTGTAGAGCGTGTAGCGCTGGCCGGGGTTGGCGTCGATGTGGCGGGCGGTGGCGTATACCAGTGCGCGGGAGGCTTCTACCTTCATGGCCATGTCGGCGAGGAAGAAGCGCAGGCCCTGGAAGCTGCTGACCGGGACGCCGAACTGCTTGCGGTTGTTGGCGAACTCCACTGCCAGGTCAAGCGCACCGGCGGCAATGCCTACCGCCTGGGCGGCGACACCCGGGCGCGAGAGATCGAAGGTCTTCATGGCGGTGACGAAGCCGGTGCCCTCTTTGCCGAGAAGCTGGTCTTTATGAATGCGGCAATCCTGGAAGACCAGCTCGCAGGTGGCGCTGGCGCGGATACCGAGTTTATCTTCTTTCTTGCCGAAGGTGAAGCCGGGGGTGCCTTTTTCCACGATGAAAGCGGACATACCACGGGCGCCTTTCTCCGGGTTGGTAATGGCGAAGACGGTATATATTTCGGCGACATCGCCGTTGGTAATCCACTGCTTGGTACCATTAAGGATGTAGTAATCGCCATCTTTCACCGCGCGGGTGGTGAGACCAGCTACGTTGGAGCCGGCAGAGGCTTCGGTGAGACCAAAGGCGGCCAGCTTGCGTCCGCTGGCGATCTCCGGCAGATATTTCTCTTTCTGCTCTTCGGAACCGCTGACGATGATGGGGATGGTCCCCAGACCGGTAGCAGCAAAGGCCAGTGAGATACCGCCGCACGCCTTGGAGAGCGTCTCGGTCACCAATACCATGTTCATGTAAGGAGTGGAGCCGCCGAGGCCACCGTATTTCTCGTCGATATATACACCGCACAGGTCAGCGGCACCCATCGCTTTGATGACTTCCCAGGGGAATTCGCCGGTTTCATCGCAATGAGCGGATATCGGGCGAATTTTCTTTTCGGCGATTTCATGCGCGCAATCGCGGATGAATATCTGTTCTTCGGACAAGCCATAATCGAGCATCTAGTTATCTCCTAAAATCGATAGTTCCAGGGTCACAAAATGCCCCGGCCTAAACCGATTGATTATACCGGAAATGAAGGTATCACGTCAAAAAAACCGCCGCAGCAACAGGAGTTAATCTATTTTATCAGCCTCTTTATTGTCAGAAGTAGTGTTTTGCAGCGCTGTTAGTAATACATTTAGTGTATCGAGCGTCTGGTTTGGCTTATGGCGGCATCGTTCATATGATAAACCTTGTCTGAACCCGGATTTACCTGATTATAAGGATTTTCCTGATAACTTGTGAGAACCCACCAGGAATATCGGTTATTAGCGCCCTTCATGGTGCTTGATCTTATAGCCACCTGCTTTAGCGCGTGGTGCCTCAATTATCCCTAAATCCTTATTATCCCACAAATCCGGGTTCTGACAATAATTCATTTCCCGGCAAAGTGGAGAAAATGCCCCAGCCAGAAGACGCCGGCGATGGCGGCTATGTGGAGCGCCCACCAGAGGGGTTTGAGGAATTTTATCTCGTTCATGTATGCTTACCTCCAGAGAAAATGGCCGGCGGCGTAGACGGCAGCGAGGGCGAACAGGTGGACGTACCAGAAGCCGGTGTTCGGGTAGCGGATGAGCGCCCAACCCTTCACCATGCGAGGGGCGTCGATGTTGGGGAAAAGCTGCAACTCGAATATCGCCAGCCCGACGTAGAATTTGGCGATGACGATGAGGATATCCGGGTAGATGGGCCGCATCGCCAGCGAGAAGTGCATCATGGTGATGACGCCGATGATGCAGGTGAAGCCGTTGAGGATATTGGCCAGGTGCAGCGTCCGGCGGAAATAATAGAGCGCCGGCAACGCCACCATGCTGAGCAACCCGGAGATATACGGCACATACCCCCAGGGGACCTTGCTCGGGTTGTGAAAGCTGGAGTGCATCATGAACCCACCCGCCGACAACAACACCAGCGCGAGGATTAACTGCGCTTTGATGGATAATCTTATTGGCATGTTTACCTCCGATAGTAAGGAATTATGTAAACATTATACTCGCAGTAATGACAAAACGGGGTAGATTCTGCACAAAGTTGTGTTGTTTTTATGACAAATATCCCTGGGATTGTATCCCGCGCCCGCTGTGGCGCGTTATTGTCAGTAAATACGCGCCCGCTGTGGCGCGTTATTGTCAGTAAATACGCACCCGCTGTGGCGCGTTATTGTCAGCAAATACGCGCCACGGCGGGCGCGGGCTACAGAGGGATGTTGCCCAGTCCTGATACCCCGTTCTCGAATGGCGCCCATGAGAACGGGTATAACCACGGAGGCACAAAGACACGAAGAGAGAAATATATTAACACACTGGGCACAGTGAACACAGAGACGGTCGGGGAATGCGGGTATTCCGCCTGCCCTTTTTCTCTCTTTGTGTTTTTGTGCCTTCGTGGTTTTCCTCGTTCTATCTTAAATGGGCGGGACGCCCATGTTACGGGCAGGCGAGACGCCTGCGCTGCCAGCAATCGATTCCGCCCAATATGTAAGCCTTTTATGCCAGCTGGCAGATATTTGCGCGTTTGCGTGTGACAAATAATCTATTTTCGCCACATTCTCCGGCGAAATATGCTAAACTAAATCATGCTACCGTACCGTGACAATAATCCGAGCCGGAGTTTTCCGGTGGTCACTATCACGCTTATACTCATTAATGTGCTGGTCTTCCTCTATATGATCGGCCTGGGTGAGGAGGGGGCGGATGCTTTTACGCAGCAATTCGCCATGCATTCGCGTGACTTTACGAGTAATATCCCGATTACCCATCATGCGATAACTTCAGTTTTTACCGCTATGTTCCTGCACGCCTCGTGGATGCACCTGCTGGGTAATATGCTTTATCTGTGGATTTTTGGCGACAACATCGAGGATTCCATGGGGCCAGTGCGCTTCATCATCTTCTACCTGCTCTGCGGGGTGGTGGCCGCCGTGGCGCAGATCGTCAGTGCACCCCATGTGGCGATGACGATGCTGGGAGCCAGCGGTGCTATCGCCGGGGTGCTGGGGGCCTACCTGGTGCGTTTCCCCAAAGCGCAGGTAGATACGTGCCTTTTCATCATCATCTTCTTCACTACTGTTCGCCTGCCCGCCATCCTGGTACTTGGTTTCTGGTTTGTGCTGCAATTATTTAATGGCACCAACAAGAACGGAGGCGAGGGCGGTGTCGCATATTGGGCACACATAGGTGGGTTTGTTGCCGGTATGATTCTAATATATATATTTGCGAAGAAAAGCCAGTCGGAATTAAATGGCTATTAGCGGGGTACCGATGATGAATTTCGATCCGGTATTTTCAGCATCAAGCGCGGAACCCATACACGGAGTAGCCTCCGCCGAAGTGTGGTGTGCTGGCTTGCCTGGCCAACAACTGACCACCCCCGGAGCGATAATCGCCGTGCATCTCGCCGGGCTGGGCGGGGTATCACAGACCTTCGGGCGCAATACCGGCAAGATTATCCTCCACGGGGTACTCACTCGTGCCCATGCTGTGCTCCCTGCTGGATCGGTTCTCTTACTCAATAACGCCAGCATGATCTTCATCTGGGCGCTACATGCCGATGAGGAGTATGCTGTTTCCCTCCGTGAGCATCTGCGACGCAATATCTGCGCCACCCCGATAGAGTTGCCGAACGGCGAATTGATATACCCCCGGCTGATCTTCGCCCATTTACTGGTCACCGCGCCTGTTGATGCCAATCTGGCCTTCCAGCAGACCGAGCGGGTGCTGACGCAAAGCCCGGAATTCCTGGCTCCACCGCAAGCGATGTCACAATCACTGCCCGCCAATGAAGCGTTCGACAACCGCCTTAATGCGCTGCGCCTCTTTGGCCGCAAAGGGATCATGGAGCGGGTGATCAGTCACTTGCAGTTGCCTGCTCCCCATCCGGCCACGGTGATTATCTACGGCCCCCACCAGGTGGGCAAGGATCGTCTCTTGCACGAAGTGGATGAGCTCTTACATAAGCATCACCTGCCGCTCGCGCATCATTCCTGTGTGGCCCGGGACAGTGTAGTGCCGGGGACGCTACTCACCAAAATCCTACAGCAATTCCTCGCCGCTTTCCCTGCGGGGGTGCTCCGCCCGCGGCTGGCCGCGTTGCTGCTGCGCTACCCGTGGCTGGCAGCGCGTTTCACCGGCCTGGGGGAGAGGAATGCGATAGTCCGCCCGGCGAATATCGACGAATTAACTGCCGGTCTGCATGAGCTGCTGCGTGCCCTCGCCCAAATGTTGCCACATATCGCTGTAGTGGATGAACTGCAGCACGCAGACGCGCTTTCGTTACTCGAGCTGGCAGCGTTGCAACAGCGAAAAGACCATGCGCTCCGGCTGGTTGTCAGCGTGGAACACTCCGAGGAACAGTTGCCGCCCGCCTTTCGAGAATTTTTGTACGCGAAACCGTTGGTCATCCGCCTTCCGTGGTACACACGCGCCCAGGTAAAAGAGTACCTCCACTGTTTCTCCGCCACGCTAGCCACTGAGGAGGTGCTGGAAGAGCTGTACCAGTCCTCGCAAGGGGCACCGCTGGCGCTGGAGGAGACGCTGACCACCTGGCTGCAGGAAGGCAAGTTACAGTTCCAGCATAATCAGTGGATAGCCATATCAGCAGTGCCGGCGCCGCCGTCCCGGTGGGAGAGCAAGCCCACCGTCCAGGAAGAAGTTGACCTTAGCCCGGTGACCGCAGATTTGCTCGCGCCCAAGGAGATGGAACGCCGGGTAAATATCTTGCTCGCTATCCGTATGCTCGGTATGCACCTGCGGTTATATCCCGACAATAGCTCAATGGTGGTGAATTCGCTGCATAAAACGCAGCAATTGTTGGAGGAATTGCCGGATTTTTATGCCAAAATTCTCATCTCCTATAATGATGGAGTACTGGCTATTGATGGCCACCCACTTTCGCAACGTTACTTGCAGTTGCCGCTCCAGGAGGTTCGCAACTGGTTCCAATATGGCAGCATCGGCGAATTACAGCTGATGCGCGGTATCACCAGTGCTGAACTCACGCTCTGCTTGCGCACACTGGCCGGCTATGATGATACATCGGAGCGCCCCCTCATCGAGATACTGCGCGAGCTGCCGCTGCCCCATGTGCGTTGCTTGTCGTTGTATGAGATCACCCAACCGATGCAGATAGAGCCGGGGGATAAGATAACTGATGCGGAGAAATTGCTGGCAACCTTCACGCAGATTCTGCACAGTGAGGCAACTCCCACTGCCCCGCTGGTGCAGCAGCTATTAGTGGAATTCTCCATCGCTCCCATCGCCGAGCGGCGATCCTTGCTGGGATATCTGCTCCAACTGGTTCGTTCACATCAGGTGCCCGTCATCCCTGCCACCCTAAGTTATATTTTCGTCCAACGGCTGGACTTCGAGGATGACCCGGTGGCGCTGGCGGAGCAGCTGGTCATCCTGGAACATGCCTTCACGCAGCAGCTGGGCCTGCACGTCTGGCGAGATGCCATCACTATCCTTGAGGCGGTACACCATCGGTTGGCGATAGAACAGGAGGAAATTATCCGGCAGGCGTTGCTGGCATTCCTAATCTCCGTCGGCAATCCCACGGCGCTGGCCCCGCTGCTCTATTACCGCTCGAATGAGAGTGAATTGCCGGAAGGAGCCCGACGTATTTACGAAACCCTCGGGAAGCTGGCTTTCGATTCTCTCGCCTATACCATCAAGATGACTGACCAGCTGGATTCATATCCGCATATGCTAAATGCATTGCACCTCTTCCAGAAGCCGGAGCTGGATGAGCTGGCGCAGACGCTCCGTGACCCCGGCACCCGAATGACGGTCATCAATCTGCTGCACGCCCTGGCTGCCGCTGGCACCCTGGGCGCACTGGGCGCTATTGAAGAGAAGTTGGCGCACCCTGACCCCGAAGTGCGCATCGCCGCCCTGGATGCGGCGGTTAATATCGCCGGACAAAAGGTGGCCACCCAAGTAGTGAAAGCGCTGGCCGACCCGGATTGTAAGGTACGTGCGCGGGCCGCTGCGGTGGCGGGGCGGTGTCAGAATGACCAGGTGCTGGATTCCCTGACAAAACTTGCGCAAAAGGATGAAGATGAAGAGGTGCTGTGTGCCGTCTGTCAGGCGCTGGGGCTTTTTAATGATGACCGTGCCCGGGCAGAGTTGCTCATACAATTACATCCCACCGGCCTCCGCACTTTACACAAACATAGCGAAAAGATACGTAGCGCCGCCTGCCAGGCGCTGGCCAGCCACCGCGCTGACATGGCCGTTCTCAACGCGCTGGAGAGTGCCGCAACCGGCAATTTTCCACATTTGAGCATAGCAGCCCGCCGCGTCCTCCGGGGGGAGTAAAGGTGATGTACATCCCGCTATTATTTAGCCCCGCTTGCTCACATTATTGCAATCTTAACGACCCAAGTATGGTATAATACAACCGATGATATATCGCACAGAGATAGATTTGCTGGGGGAGCGTGAAGTGCCGGTGGATGCTTATTTTGGCATTCATACCCTGCGGGCGGCGGAGAATTTCCCGTTGTTGGGGCAGCCGCTGCACGCGGAGCTGATCGGCGCGCTGGCGACAGTGAAGGCCGCCTGTGCGCGGGCGAATATCCGCGCGGGGCGCATCCCGGCGCGGCTGGGCGAGGCGATCATCGCCGCGGCTACCGAGGTAGCGGGCGGGGCGTTGCGCGGCGAGTTCATCGTAGATGCGCTGCAAGGCGGCGCGGGCACCAGCGCCAACATGAACATGAACGAGGTGCTGGCGAACCGCGCACTGGAGCTACTGGGCGAGGACAAGGGGCGCTACGACCTGCTCGACCCCCTAAATGTAGTCAATGCGGAGCAGTCCACTAACGACGTCTTCCCCACCGCGGTACGCGTGGCGGCGTTGCGCCTGCTGCTGCCGCTCATTGAGGATTTTAGCCAATTGCAGGGGGTGTTGCAGGAGAAAGAGCAGCAGTATGCCGCCGTGGTGGGGCTGGGGCGCACCGAGATGCAGGACGCCGTGCCCATCACCGCCGGGCAACGCTTCGCTGCGTGGGCGGGCGCCGTGCAGCGCGACTGGTGGCGGCTGCATGTGGTGGAGGAGAAGCTGCGCCAGGTGAACCTGGGCGGCACGGCGATAGGCACCGGGCTGAACGCTGACCGCAAGTATATGCTGGTGGTGGTGGATGATCTGCGGCAGTTGACCGGATTGAACGTGGTGCGCGCGGAGAATATGATTGACCTGACGCAGAACGTGGACGTTTTTGTGGAGGTCTCCGGCCTGCTGAAGACGGCCGCGGTGACGCTGGCGAAGATCGCCGCCGACCTGCGCCTGCTCTCCAGCGGGCCAGCGGGGGGCATCAATGAGATCAGTCTGCCGGAATGCCAGGCAGGCTCCAGCATTATGCCCGGCAAGGTGAACCCGGTGATCACCGAGGCGATGACGCAGGTGTGCTGGCAGGTGATGGCCAATGACCAGGCGATAACGCTGGCGGCGCAGGGCGGGCAACTGGAGTTAAACGCCTTTATGCCACTAATTGCGCATAATCTGCTACAATCATTAGAGTTATTGCACAACGGTGTTACCATTTTTAACCAACGTTGTGTCACCGGGTTGACGGTGAATTTGGCGCAGACCACCCACTGGCTGGAGCGCAGCGCCGCGTTGGCCACCGCCGTCGCCCCGTATATCGGGCACCAGCGTGCCGATGAAATTGCGCGGGAAGCCCAACGATGTGGCCTTACGATACGCGAAATGCTCGTGCAAGAGCAGCTTTTCACCCCTGCCGAACTGGACAAAATCACCAGCTCCTATGAGCTGACCACCCCCGGTATTGCGGGAGCAAAATGGGTGAAAAAATAAAAAGCTAACTTTCTGGAAATGAAAGTATACTTTGTTGTGTATTTTCTGTATATTATGGAATAATGGAGTATGAGTCTTATGTTAACTCGCTGGCGAGCTATAATTATAGGCGCGCTATTTGTTAGCGCGCTCGTTGGTGCGCTGATTAACAGCGTGTCGTTACCAAACCGCTTCATTGTCGCTGACATAATTCGGATATTAACTGCCTTAATTGTGGGCGGATTTATTCTGTATCTGAGCAAGCGCAATAATGTACCTATCGGAGAACGGCGCGGTAGGAATTGGCTGGGGTGGGCGGCGATCTGTTTTGGCCTCGCCGCGTCGACACTACTCTTTGATCATTTGAAATTATTGCCCGATATACTTAAAATTATACAATTAGATGGGGTATTATTCATCGGCGGCTTGTTGCTACTCGCCTTTGGCCTCATACTCAAGCATGGGCATGTTCGTGCCGCCCCGATTAACTGGACAGTGACCGCAGTAGATATAGCACTGATGGTAGGCGCCTCGCTCCTCCCGTTCTTCATGATGACCGACTGGCAACAATCCGTAAAGACATTCTCGGTAATGGAAATCTCCATCTTTTCCGGATCAATTATCGCACTACTCACTATCATGGTGGCTTTGCCGCTAGTGCAGCATCGCGAGACGGCGCCTACTTTACGTACCCCGGGTATCGTGCTCATCATCGCTGTGATGTTGCTTCTCATCGGGTGTGACAATATCCGTTGGTGCTATCAATTCTCCGACCTCTCCTATTCCGGGTTAGGTAGCTGGATGGCCGGTTTCCTTTTGCTGGGGATCTCCATCATGTGGGAGCTGGATGCACTACGGAAAGCCTCCCCTCCCGAATTGATGACGGATGTGGCCTATGGATTGTTAAGCGAGATTTTGCCATTATTGGCCATGTTCATGGCGGTCATCTTCGTCTTCCTGGCCTTGACGACCGATCTGCAGCGCAACTATCAGACGCTCACCGTCCTCACCATGTTGCTCTTTCTCTCACTGGTTCGCCGCGTCCTCGCTTACCTGCAGATGCGCTGCACCGTGGATGAGGTGCGCGCCCAGGTGACTGAAATTGAGCAAGCGGTGATTACTGACAATCTCACTGGTCTGGCTAACCGACGTTTTCTTATGCAACGCATGAACGAAGAGCTGAGCCGCGCCAAGCGCTTCAATCGCCCGGTGGCGGTGATCTTCTTTGACATCGATTTCTTCAAAATGGTCAATGATATTCATGGCCATGACAATGGCGATCGTGCCTTATGCCATATCGCCAATATCCTGAAGAAAGCAATCCGCTCCAATGACGTTATCTCCCGGTTGGGCGGCGAAGAGTTCGTCATCCTCCTCCCCGACACCAACCAGTCTGTTGCCACTATGCTGGCGGAACGGTTGCGCAATCTGATCGAGATTTCCACTCTCACCCTCTCCGATGGTGTCGAATTGCAGATGACCATCAGTGGCGGAGTCGCTGCCTATCCGGAGACCTGCGAGGAAGTAGACGAGTTGCTCAAAGCTTCTGACACCGCCATGAACCAGGCGAAGAACAGTGGCCGCAACCGCATCGTCGCCGCCCCGGCCAAACAGCGTTTGTTCTTGAAACCGATGGCCAATGAATAACGGCCCCGCCCGGCTGTTACTGCCCCAGCACCACTGCCAGGGGGTTCCTTCCCTCCAAGGCCAGTATCCCGGCCCAACGTTGGAAGTCCGGGTAGCTGGCTAGTGGGTAGGTACCGCGGTTGCTGGCCATCTCGCAACTGTAGCGGAGGATATTTCCAGCAACTTTCACTTCATCATGATAGGCGCCGATGCCGCTCGTCTCGCTTACAGCGGGAGGTGGATTCAGCGGTTTCCAACCCGCAGGGAGGGTGTAGTCGGCAGTGAGATGCAGGCTGGCCGCCATACGCCGTTGCAGCGGCATCCGGCGCTCGGTAGCATTGCGTACTGGGTTGGGCTGGTACATGAAGGTAGGCAGGTATAACAAGCGCATGGTTCCACCGATCTGCGCAGTGGCGGAGGTAAACTTCGCCGCGATCGTCAAGGGAAGATTCGGATTATCCCGGTTCTCCACGGTAATCCCTGCTACTTGCACATCCTGCCCCAGCCGTGGAGCCAGTAGCCCGCCCAGCACAGTGGTATAATCTTCAGGATCAATACCCGCCAACATGCCACGTTGAATGGCGGCCGGGTGCCCCTGGTAAATCAGCTTCAGCTGCCCCTGCAGTTTACCGTCCGGGGCTATGGTGGCGGTGATGGCGATATCGGTACTGTTCACCGCGGCATCCGGTGCCGGTAACGTCACCAGCTCCCCGTCGCCACGGATGATAAGGGCATCGGCCCCGGCTACCAACGGTGGCAGTAACTCTGCAGGGCAATCGGCATCAGTAGCGTCCAAATAGCGGTCACCCTCCGGGGTTCGGGCGACGAGGATGACGTGGTTGTACTCACTCGGCCCATATATTTTACGATCCAATATCCCTTTGTCGGTGGTGCGCACCAGTACGTACGAGCTCTCGATGCCTGCCGCTTTCAGTAAGGCGCGCAACAGAGTGGCCTTATCTTTGCAATCGCCGTAGTTGCGCAGCATTACCTGCAGCGCCGCATGGGGTTCATCACTCTGCCCGCCCAGCTCAATCCCAACATAGGCCAGTTCACGTACGGCTTTATGCAAGACGGAGATCTTTTCCCCTGCACTGGTACATCCCCTGGTCTTTTCGTCCGCCACGCGCTGAATCTCCGGTGTCACTGCAGCTTTACCGGTCGTCAGTTTGTCATACCAGGCGGATACTGTACCCCAGCTGGTGAGGGTGCTGACGCGGGCCGTCCCCAGCATCTCTTCCAGCGGCGGCACCCACGCCTCATCCAGCTTCAGCGCCGGTATCTTCGTCACACGCCAGCGGTAGCTGTGTTCTTTACCCACTGTAGCCTCAGTGATGACCGGCTGCGCCGCACCAGTAAAGCGTACCGTCAGCGGCATATCACGGGGGAGGGTGAAGCTGATATTTGATTCCAGCAGGGGGTAAATATGTTGCAGTGGGATGCGTGCGCCCAGATCGCCGGGCAGGCGCGGTGTGGCACGGCGCGTCAATGTCTCTACCTCCAACACCGCGCCGGGTACAGCCATGGGCAATGGGATGTTACGTACTACTGTAGAATCATACCAGCCGGTGCCGGAATAGGCGCTGCTTTCGGTTATCAATTTCGCCTCTACTGGGTACTCTTCCCCAGCCAGTAGCGTGCGGGCGACCGTCACCTCCACCTGTTCGGCGGATTTATCGTAGGGTACTATCCACTGTGCCAACGCGGCCGCATCACGGGTGAGCAGCTTCAGCAGGATACGCTCGCGCGTGGTCACCGCTCCGGCAGCATCGACACTGACATCCACATCGCGCAGCAGCCACACAGCATCCGCCCCCGGATACTCTTCCGCGGTTGGTGAGTTGTTTATCCGCTCCAGTAACGCGGCGTCCGTGATCGGGGCAGCCAGCAACACACTGCTGACCAGCAGGAGTAATAGCGTAAGCAGTGATAATCGGCATGTCGTCATCATTTGCTAATTGTAGGCGTTACTTTTCAAGTTGTCGAATCTTTAATCTATCCTGCAATTGCTGGAATCCCCGGTACACCATCTCCGGGGTGATGTAGGCCATGCATTTAACCTCGTCACACTGGCGCTTATTGCATTCCAGGCACGGGAGATCGGCAGAGATTATCACGTGTTCAGTGCCGCAGGGGGCAAACATCTCCTGCGTAGTTGGGCCAAAAAGCGCGACAATCGGCAATTGCCGGGCAGCAGCGATGTGCATGGGGCCGGTATCGCCGGAGATGAAAACAGAACATTTATTCAGCAGCGCCACCAACTCGAGCAAATTTACTTTCCCGGTGAAGATGATAGGCTTATGCTTCGTTAACGCCGTGATAGCATGGATACGCGCCACATCCATCGGGCCACCGAAAAAGACCGGAGTATAACCGCCCTCGGTCAGCCAATCGCTCAATTGGGCGAAACCCTCGATAGTCCACTGCTTGGTGGGGAAGCTCGCGCCGGTATTCAAGCCAACTACATTCCGCGCACCCGCCAACCCCGCCTGCTGCCAGAGTTGGTCGGCCTTCTCCCGCGCGTCCGGGGAAGTCCACATCTCCAGATAATTATGCGGGGTATCGGGCACACCGAGATTTCGCAGGAGCTGCAGGTATTGTTCCATTGCGTGCCCGGGCGGGAGTGCTGTCGAGGATGGACTATTGTAGAGGAATTGAAATCCGGGCTTGGCAAATCCGCCACGGCGCTTGGCGCCGCTCAGACCGGTGAGAATAGTGGCGCGCTCGTTATCATAGTGCAGGCAAATCGCCAAATCATAGGAACGGCTCCGTAATAACTTTAGATTTTCATAATAAACGGAGAGGTGCTCCATTTTTTTTGGCGCATCGATGGGGTATATTTTATGCAGTAGCGGATTATGCTGGACGATCTGATAGGAATTACGGTTCACCATCATCTCAATTTCCGCGCCCGGATACGCATTATGCAGCACTCGTATCGCCGGTGTTGTGAAGAGCAAGTCTCCCAGATATTGCATATTAATGACGAATATTCGCAATGGACACCCCAATATATATGCGCAGAAGGTCAGCCGCAGACCAACGCGCTAGCTATAGATATGCTGACAACTCTGAACTGTTACTTCTCGCGTTGGCGGCACGTTCTCTCATAGGCGATGGCATAGCGGAGGTACATGTAATAGGCGTGCCCGAGATCTTATCTGTCCTGCAAGTAATCATGTTATGGCATTCATACCCAGTGCATTAAAACGGCAGCGGATAACCTTTCCGCACCACCACGCTCATAAACCGGGACAATCTACCCTCAAAGATACCAGAAGATAAAATCATTGGCAAATAAATTTATCCTCATCTAAGCAAAAACTCTACTATTCGGCCTGTTCGCGCGCGTGGTAGCTGCTGCGCACCAGCGGGGCGGACTCCACATGGCGGAAGCCCAGGGTCATGCCATATTCGGCGAGGGCGGCGAAATCTTCGGGCGGATAGTAGTGCTGCACCGGCAGGTGGCCGGTGGAGGGGCGCAGATACTGGCCGATGGTGACGATCTCAACTCCGGCGGCGCGGAGGTCGCGCAGTGTCTCATGCACCTCTTCCAGTGTCTCGCCTAGCCCCAGCATGATGCCGGATTTCGTCGTCAGGGTAGAATCCATCTCCTTCGCTGCCTGCAAGAGCATGAGCGAACGGTGATAATCGGCATTTTTGCGCGCCAATGAATAGAGACGCGTTACCGTCTCAATATTATGGTTCAACACCGCAGGTTTTGCATCAACCACCTGCTGTAAGGCCGCTAGATCACCCTGAAAGTCGGGGATGAGTACCTCTACTTTACATTCGGGGGAGAGAGCGCGGATCTGGCGGATGCTCTCGGCGAAGACGAAGGCTCCGCCATCGGGAAGATCGTCGCGGGTGACCGAAGTGAGCACGGCGAAGCGCAAACCCAGCGTCGTCACCGCCGCTGCCACCCGGCGCGGCTCGTCCAGATCATACTCGCTGGGCTTGCCCACCTCCACTGCGCAGAAGGCACAGCCGCGCGTGCAGACATTGCCCAATATCAGAAAAGTAGCCGTACGCGACTGCCAGCATTCGCCGATATTGGGGCAACGCGCACTCTCGCACACGGTATGCAGCCGCTGCTCTTTCACCAGCTTCTTCAGCTCCAGATAGCCTTCCCCGCGCGGGGCAGCTACCTTCAGCCATTCCGGGCGCGCCGCCGCCCCTGCCAAGCGCGGATCATCCGTGCGATAACGCGCGATAACGCGCACCGGTTTTTCGTTCATCTGTTTCCATCTTCCTGGGGTGATTGTTGACACTCATTAGTAGGGGCACATGGCATGTGCCCTCGTGACGAGGTATAGGAGATATGACCAATTGAAGGTATGGTTATGAGGTGGGCACAAGCCTTGTGCCCCTACAATTGGGTTGTGGGCAGAATCCTCGTTAGAGACTTACACCGCGCGTCCCTACTTCCTACCCTCTAATTCCCCAATCCGCTTCTCCATCTCCTTGATCCGCTTCACCATTTCGGGGAGTTTGAAGGTCAGCGCCTCGGCGCGCAGAGCTTCGCGAGAGGGGCGGGCCGGGTAGCCGCTGTAGGTGGCACCCGCCGGCACGTCACCGGTGACACCGGCCTGCGCGGCAATACGCGCACCAGCGCCAATGGTGCGGTGATCGCCCACGCCTGCCTGTCCGGCGAGGATGGCCCAGTCGCCTATCACGACGCTGCCCGCCAGCCCCACCTGCGCGATAATTATGCAATTGCTGCCGATAGTACAGTTATGCGCCACCTGCACGTGGTTGTCGATCTTAGTGCCGCGCCCGACGACGGTGCGCCCGGTGGTGGCGCGATCCACGGTGCTGTTGGCGCCGATCTCTACGTCATCCTCGATCACCACCGTGCCCAGGTGGGCGATCTTCTCCCAGCCTGCTGGCGTGGGGTTGTAGCCGAAGCCGTCACCAGCGATCACCACCCCCGCATGGAGCGCCACCCGGTCGCCGATAGTGCAGTAATCGTAGATAGTGACGTGGGAATAGATCAGACAATCAACCCCGATGGTGACGTCGTTGCCGATACACGCCTGCGCGCCGACCATGGTGTTCGCGCCGATAACGGAGTTCATCCCGATGGTGGCTAATGCGCCGACGGAGGCGGAAGGGTCGATCTCTGCCGTCGGGTCGACGACAGCGGAAGGATGGACGCCCGGCTTCACCCCAACGCGCCAGTCAAAGATCGCCAGCACCTGGCTGAAGACCGTGCGCATATCGCCCGCCACCTGCACCACCGGCTTCACCGTGCTGGTGACGCCCACCGGCGCCAGTAGCGCAGCGGCAGCGGTACCCTCCGCCTCGGCCAACAGGCTCACGTCTTTGATGTAAATCAAATCACCCGGCCCAGCGCCATCCAGCCCCGCCACCCCGCAAATCCGCGTGTCCCCCGCGCCAATCAACTGCCCACCCAGTAAATCCGCCAACTCCGCCAACGAAATATCCACATAGCACCTCTTTCGTAACTACTATAATTATTCTGCGTTGGGCGGGGGATTCCTGCAAGGATTCGGCAGAGGGGATATTACGCTAGGATTGAAATCCCGGCTGCAGGGCGCGACGCGCCGGTCGTCCGCCTTCGCGGACTTTTCTGAACCGAATGATAGCGCGCTTTAGCGTGCTTGCCGTTGTTAGCCACCTCCTTCAGGGGGTGGTGTTAAGATTTTTACCCCGTTCTCATGGGCGGGACGCCCATGCTACGGAACTTGGAAACCAACCTTGTCTTTTCCCCCATTCCCCCGCATAATTACAGCATTAACGGAGGTGGATGATGCGGGCGGAGATATTTTCTATTGGGACAGAGTTGCTGTTGGGGCAGATTGTGGATACCAACGCGGCGTTTATCGCGCAGCGGCTGGCGGAGGTGGGGGTGTCGCTCTTCTATAAGAGCACAGTGGGCGACAACCCGGAGCGGCTGCGGGCGGAGTTGCAACGCGGATACGACCGCTCGGATATCATCATCTGCACGGGCGGGCTGGGGCCTACTGAGGACGACATTACCGCGGCGGGCATCGCCGATGTGTGGGGTGCGCCGCTGGAGATCTTCCCGGAGGCGCAGGAGTTTGTGGAGGGGATCTTCCGCAGCCGCGGCTTCACGCTGACGGCCAACCAACTGAAGCAGGCGATGCTGCCCGCTGGCGCGGTGATGATCCCCAACCCGGTGGGCACTGCGCCCGGCTTCATGCTCACCGTGGACGGGCGCACCGCCATTGTGCTGCCCGGCCCGCCGAATGAGATGGGCCCGATGTGGCGCGCCACCGTGGCCCCTTACCTGCAGGCACGCAGCGGCCAGGTGATCACCTCGCGCACGCTCCGCTTCTGTGGCATCGGCGAGGGTGCGCTGGAGCTGAAGTTACGCGACGTCATCCACGCGCAACAGAACCCCACCGTGGCCCCCTATGCCAAGACCGGCGAGGTGCATATCCGTATCACCGCCCTCGCGGGTACCGATGCCGAGGCGCGCGCGCTCATCGCCCCGGTAGAGAAGAGCATCCGCGAGATCGCCGGTGAGTACATCTACGGCGTGGACGAGGAAACGCTGGAGGAGGCTATGGGCATCACGCTGCGCGCGCGCGGCCTGACGCTGGCGGTGGCGGAGTCCTGCACCGGTGGCCTGCTGGGTGGGCGTATCACCGGTGTGCCGGGCAGCAGCGACTATTTCCTCGGGGGCGTCATCAGCTACAGTAATGAGGTGAAAATGAAAATCCTCGGCGTCTCCCTGGCCACACTGGATGCGCATGGCGCGGTGAGTGCCGAGACGGCCATCGAGATGGCGGTGGGGGCAACGTGCGCCACCGGGGCGGATATCGGCGTAAGTATCACCGGCGTCGCCGGGCCGGGCGGTGGCAGCGCCGAGAAGCCGGTGGGCACCGTCTACATCGGCCTCGCCGTCCCTGGTGTGACTCCGCGCGCGCTGCGTGCCGACCTCTGGGGCGACCGCGCCACTATTCGCCAGCGCGCGGTGCAGCGGGCGCTACTGGAGCTGCACAATGAATTGGCCCGCCTGGAGGAGAACTGATGCCCGAAATACCTGACGTAATCGGCTACCGCCCCGCCGAAGCCGAGGAAACGCTGACCGCCGCCGGCTACACCGTAACCCAGCTAATCGCTGATCCCCCGCGCTGGATGCCCGCCAACCACAGCCCGCGGGTAGGCCGCCAACGCCTGCTGGCAGATGGCACGATAGAGCTGCTGATAGTAGAGGTGCCGGAAAGCCCGGACGGGGAGTGAGAAAATAAAGCCTGGTGCGCAACCCCTGGGAACGCCAATCTCCGCATTGGCCCGTACCGTCACCCCTGCAGCCGCACCACATTCGGCTTCCAGCCCAGCTCTTTCAGCGCGGTTAGGTAGTCTGTTTCGGTCATCTCCGCGGGCTTTTTGCCGGTGAGGGCGACGATTACGCCTTCCATTACGTTGGTGCCGAAGCTGCGGCCGTCGAAGTTGGGGGTGGTACCGATGAGGAGCGCCGCGCCGCGCTCGCGCAGTAGTTCTACGTCGGCGGCGGTGGTGGTGTTGGTGATGATCACCTTGCCGTCGAGACGCGCGGGCATGTAGCGGCGAATGAAGAGGAAGTCGCCGGCGATGACGTCGGCCCAGTCGAAGTATTTGCCGTGCTTGTTGCTGACGATCTTCTCCTGCTTGCTGCCGGTGGGGTACATGATGCTGAAGGGCAAGCGGCAGAGGATGGGCAGCAGCAGGTCGGCGGCGAATTTCAGCGCACCCATGGAGCGCATGGGGATGGGCAGCCCCAGCCCGAAGATGAGGTCGCCGAAGATCACCTCCGCGCCCAGCCCGGGCAGCGCCTCCGCCATGCCGAAGCGGTCTACCGCCGAGACCAGCAGCACTTTCTTGCCGCAGAAGTCGTACCGCCCCTCGTTTTGCAGTTGCAGTACCGCGTTGCGCTCCAGCGTGTGCTTCAGCCCCGAGCCATCCACCACCGGGGTGATCTTTGCCATGCGCGCCAGCTTCAGCGCGTCCTGGATGACGAAACGGCGTCCGGCAGCGATGAGGTAAAGGTCGATGCCCCCCAGCCCAATGGCGTCCACCTTGCCGTCCAGTTCTGCAATGAGCCGCTGTGCCGCCGCCATGTCGCCGTCGGTACCGCGCCGTTCAATAAGCACCTCACGCCCGCCGAAAGAAGCCGTAACAGATTTATCCCGCGTGGTAGAGCCGAGGCTGACGGAGACGACATGGAGGGGGCGTGTGGACATAGTGATTACCTGCTTAGGTCTGTAGGTCTACCTAACCCCCATCCCCTTCCCCGCGAGGGAAGGGGATGGGGGGTTAGGTTATCCTTTACTCTTCTTCGGCGAAAAAGAATTCGGCGCCGGTGTCGAATTTATTGGCAAAGGCTTCCGGGTCATCCTGGAACGAGGTGGCGATTTTCTGCTCGCCGAAGGCCTGGAAAGTGGCCACCAGCAGCGCCATAGTGGCTTTGTCGAACTCCTGATGCAGCGCTTCGTAATCTTCCGGCACGGAGGCGACGTTGCCTTCCAGATAGGCGTCGGGGTCGATACTGTACTTCTTCTCCATCTCTTCAAAGCGAGCCTGAAAATCACGCTCGTACAGTTCGCCGGAGCGGTCTTCCGCGATTGCCTGGATGGCCCACACCAGCAGGAAGAACGAAGCGTCATCGGGCAGCACTTCCGCTTTGCGCAAGGCCTGATAAAGCGCGACGCGGTCATCTAGCTCTGACTCCAGATCCAACTCGGCCGCGCGGTCATACCATTCGGTACCTTCCAGCTTTTCCAACAAGGCTTCATCGAGATCAGCTACAAACATATCCTCATCGAAAATCTCGACATCGGATAATTCCTCATCAAATTTATCAGTAGTCATAATATCCCCTTTCATTTAATTGAGCATCCTGCGCGGAGGCAACCATCAATCTCGCCGCCCCTCAAAATTGCTATTATCGGCAATAAACCGCAAAAAGCGTTGGCATATTGTACCATAGAATTGGCGATGTGGCATTAGTGGTTTGAGAGAAGTCCTTCACCACCCCTGAAGGAGGTGGCTAACAACCCGCCGTCGCCATCCTGGCTATGGCGGACAGGCGGCAAGCGCGCTATTGTTCGGGCCCGAAAAGTCCGCGAAGGTGGAAGCGCCCTGCAGCCGGGATTTCAATCCCAGCGGGAATATGAGCCTCTGATCTTGATATTCCTCCTCTTCAGGGTTATACTGCACAATAATCTGTTTTACACGGAAACGCCGTTACCGGGGGAGAAACTATGCGAGTTATTATCTGCTTTTGTTGTGTTATGCTGTGTGCGATAATGGGATTAGCGGCCGGGCAGGCAGGCGCGAAGGTCGCCCAGCCGTATGTGTTTACCGATGACACCGCCGTCATCACCGTGCCCACTGCTGGCGCTGATATCGCTTACACAGTGAAGACGATCACCGCCGCTGGCTGGGGGCCGGTGGCGACGGTGACTGCCGCCGTTGTGGATCATACAGTGAAGGTTACCCCGCTTTGCGAAGGCATTCATATCGTCACCTTCCCGACGACTCCCCCGCAGGAAGTGCGCTTTCTCGCACTTCAGCCCCCGCCCGCTATCGACAAGCGCCGGGTAGCAGCGAATCTACCACTCTCCAGTCGCAAATTGCTGCACGGCGAGAAATATACCTTGCTCTCGATGGGCGATTCAGTCACCAATACCGGAGATTACGAAAGCATGCTGGTGATGCTCTTGCAGCGTGCCACTGGCAACAAAAATATCACCTTTATCGACCGCTCATACCCCGGGCGCTCCGTCGATGCTTCCGTGCGCTTTTTCCCCGAGGATGCGCTGACGATCCATCCTGACCTGGGTGTTATCATGTACGGGTTGAACGACCAGGCCGCCGGGTGCGCAGTAGAGGGTTATCTGGATCAATACCATTGGCTCCGCACGCAACTGGCCGTGAAATGCCAGGCGGACAGCATATTTATGACGCCTACCCCTGATATCAGCCTGGGTGACATACCAGGACCATATGGAGAATATATCCTGCGCACATTCGGCTTCGCCGCTCGCCTCACCACTTTTGCCAATGCGAATAAGATCCCTCTGGCAGATACCTTCCATGCCGTGTGGGGAAAAGGTGGGGAAACGCTGGATGCCACCGGGATCACGTTGTGGCCTAAATACCCGCAAGGCTATAGCGCACAATTTACCTCTATGATGGAGACCGAGGGCCGCGGTGACGGAATCCACATCAATGTTCTCGGTCATCTAAGCGTCGCGCAGGCCGCCTTTCGCGCCATCACGGGGATTGCCCCTGCTCCGTTGCCGTTGTCCTTTACTGCCACCAGCAACTGGACGGACAACGGGGTGGTGAGCAACGTCACCGTCAAAAACATCTCCCACGAAACACGTAGCGGAAAATTGTCGCTGTACCCGATCCCCGATGGCGCAGTCGCTACCACTTATGATGGGCAATACATCCTGAAACCGGGCGCAAAAACTACTTTCCAGGTCAGCTGGCCGCAGATAAAGACTCCGGAAGATCTGCTGAAATATCCGAATAACCAGTACATCACGCCCTATCAGCCGCTATTCAGCGTGTTTGACGCCGCGGCGGGTGGTGGTGTGCTTTACTACCTGGAGGCGCCCTTTGTGGTTGATGCCAATTTCACCCGCGAGCGTCTGCGAGTAGTAGGCCAGACGGCTACGGTGACGTTGCAGCAGGGGAAGCGGCGTACGCCAGTGACGGTGACCATCCCCGACGGCGCGGAAGTTGGCCGTATCCCGCTGGTACAGAAGATAGAAAAACGGGGGAAGACGGGCTATGCGACGGCGGAGATCGCCTATACCCGCTACGGTGCCGCACGTACCGGCGAGGCCACTGTGGATGGCGACCTGCAGGAATGGGATGCCCACCACTGGTCTCCAGTGGGCGATCCCGTACAGGCGCGCTGGACGCAGGGGATAATTGATGGCCGCACTACTCCGCAGGAATGTCAGCTGAACTGGGCGTTCAAAGCGGGGCAGAAAGGCGTCTTCTTTGCCGCCAAAGGCACCGGGAAATTGACAAAGGATCGTTTCACGCTCTTCTTCGACAATCGCGCCCCCGAGTTGCTGGGCACCCCCGGACGCTACTATTGGGTAAGCGGGAACATCGGCGCCGCGGGCAAAATAGAGCTGGGCAAGGGGGAAACCTCCGCCGTGGCCACTGGCATGACCGGTGCCTGGCGCGCGACCCCGGAAGGAATAGCGCTGGAGCTGTTCATCCCCTATGACCTGCTGGAAGCCACCGCCTGGCCCGCCCGCGGGGATCTGGGCCTCTCCATCTGGTGGGTACATACCAACACCAAAGATGCCAAAGGCACCAACCTCTTCTGGTCAGAGGACGGCCAACCCTGGAGCACCCGCTGGTACGGCGTAGTGACACTGGACGATACCGGAACCAAACCGTTGCCTTATATGGTTCGGGTTAAGTAGGTAGGGGCGGAAGGTGGCAATGCGGTATGATGATGTCTTAACTAGCCTTCCGTTCATACCGCCTTTGCCGCGCCATGTTCAACTGGTAAAAACTCTCCAGATTCAACCACAATTCCGCGCTGGTGCCAAAAGCCTCCGCCAGGTCCAGCGCGGTGTCGGCGGTGATGCCTTTGTGGCCATTGATGATCCCGTTGATCAATTGCACCGGTCGCCCGATCTTCTCCGCGAGCGCCTTCTGCGAAATTCCCCACTCCTCCAGCGTCTCCTTCAGAATCTCTCCGGGATGTATGGCAATGGCCGGTATTAAATTGTTATGCGTCTGCATCATGGTCGTTTTTCCTTATCACACTGGTTATTCATCATTTGTGATAGTCGATGATCTCGATTATCAGTAAGTAGTTCCCCTGCTTATCCTGTTCAATAGTGAAGATCAGGCGGTATTGATCATTGAGTCGAATGGCATGTTGGCCTTCGCGATCACCACGAAGCTTTTCCATGCGTTTACCTTTTAGCGCTCGGATATCACGCTCATCCTTCGCCGTCGCGATAATTGCCATAACACGAAAAAATGCCTTAATTACACTGTACTGGTACTTCAAACTGACACCAGTCTGATATAAATTCACCAGGTCATGGTTTTTAAAAACAAAACGCATTAAAAACACCCTATCACGGAATCACCTAACCTATGTTTATTATCGTATGACAGCATGTATTTGTCAATGGGTTATTTCTCATAAACTGGCACTCGTTTTACCCCTGAAAACATAAGGTAGCCCCGGAGGAGCGACAGAAACAAACCGCTCTCCCCGCCACCTTCGGGGCGGGATAATAGTTTGGGGGATCTGGCACCACGGGTTGCGTGCCGATACTCGCTTCACTCATATAGGCGCTTCACCCGTGGCTAACATCTTTTGCCCTTTCATTGCAATCACCCACTCCCACAAAGGAATCCCCCTTACTCCTGGCGAAATAATATCACCATGAGCACACAATTATGCATCACTGGCAGTGGCCCGTTGCGCGGGGAGATTCGCGTGGCGGGGGATAAGTCTATCTCGCACCGCGGGCTGCTCTTCGGCGCGCTGGCTACCGGAGAGACTACGCTGTCGGGCTTTCTGGCGTCGGAGGATACGCGGGCTACCGCGGGGGCGTTGCGGGCGCTGGGGGTGCAGATTGATGAGGGCGAGACGGTGCGCGTGGCGGGCGTGGGCCTGCACGGGTTGCGCGCCCCCGCTGGCCCGCTGTGGATGGGCAACAGCGGCACCACCACGCGGCTGCTGCTGGGGGTGCTGGCCGGGCAAACCTTCACCAGCGTGCTGGCCGGGGATCCCTCGCTTAGCAAGCGCCCGATGGACCGCGTACTGATACCGCTGCGACAGATGGGCGCGGTGGCGGGCGGGCAGGGGGAGAAGCATACCCCGCCGGTGACCATCACCGGGGGTGCATTGCGCCCCATCAGTTATAATTCGCCAGTAGCCAGCGCACAGCTGAAGTCGGCCATTTTACTCGCCGGGCTGTATGCCGACGGCGTCACCACGGTGACCGAGCCGGTAAAGTCGCGCGACCATACCGAGCGGATGCTGCGCGGTTTCGGCGTGGAGGTGGTGGAAGACGGGCTGACGGTGAGCGTGCGCGGCGGGCAACAGTTGACCGGGCGGCACGTGGCGGTGCCGGGCGACATCAGTAGCGCGGCCTTCTTCCTGGTGGCCGGGTGCATCATCCCCGGTGCCGAGATCACCGTGCGCCACGTGGGGGTGAACCCCACCCGCGCCGGCGTGATAGACGTGCTGCAGGCGATGGGTGCCGACCTGACCATCACCAACGAGCGCGAGGAGGGCGGTGAGCCGGTGGCCGACCTCACCGTGCGCCACGGCCAGCTGCACGGGGTGGATATCGGCGGGGATATTATCCCCCGGCTGATAGACGAGCTGCCGATACTGGCGGTAGCCGCCGCCTTCGCCACCGGCACCACGACCATCCGCGACGCCGCCGAATTGCGCGTGAAGGAGAGCGACCGCATCGTCACGGTGGGCAATTTCCTGCGCGACATGGCCTCCGCAGCCAAAGCCGCCAAGAGTGCCCCGGTGTATTTGGCGCCCTTCTACGGCCCCTGGCGCCCCGCCGATGACCTGCAGGCCTGGTGGGACGCCACCCTGGCCGTGGCCACCGGCATCGACGTGATGATTCCGCAGGACGGGGCCAGCGGTCACGCCGACGCCGACGTAGACGTGCCCCATTACTTCGCCGCCATGCAGGCCGCCACCGTAGGCCGCGGCCGCATCTTCGGCGCCACCATCGAGAGCTTTAAGCAGACCGATGGCTACCCCATCAATGGC
>JBBRXO010000027.1:0-25734 GCA_038248345.1 Armatimonadota bacterium
AAGCCAACCCGGGCTTCACCCGAGGCTATGTTAGTTTCCGTTTGAAAGCTACTGAGCCCTAGTAGCTCATAAATTGAACCGGGTTGGGGGCGAAGCTTACGTTAGTATTTACATGCTGACAACTCGGAATAGTTACGTGCGCCACTACAACTGCATCGTAATCTCTCCGCCCTTCCTTGCCCTCGAACCAAACACCAGAAAATAGTTTGTACCTTTTTTCACTATCCCATTGTGAAATTTTTCTCAATAGGATATAATGAGGGCAGTTAAGTCCTTCATACGCGTAGAGTTGCTCTGCTAATGGGAGGGTCTGGACGAAAATATGGCAGCGGGAGATGCATTGTCATGGGCACTGTGAACATAGTTACAAGTGGTGAAAAGCGCGCACCGATTGACGGAATGCGCAAATTTCAGAAGGTGAATGAGATTCTGGCCAAGTATCAATTTGATGCTACCTATCTCATCGCTATTCTGCAGCAGATACAGGCGGAGTACCGCTACCTGCCGCAGGATATCCTCACCTACGTCGCCACCGCGCTGGGGCGTTCTCCTTCCGAGATTTACGGCGTCGCCACCTTCTATTCACAGTTCTCGCTGGAGCCGAAGGGCAAATATGAAATCCGCCTGTGTGACGGCACCGCCTGCCACGTGCGCCGCTCTATCCCGGTGCTGCAGGCGATACGTGAGAAGCTGAAACTGAAGCCGGGCGAACAGACGACGAAAGACCTGCGCTTCAGCGTGGAGACGGTGAGTTGCCTGGGTGCCTGCGGGCTGGCCCCGGTGGTGCTCATAAATGAGAAAGTTCACCCGCAAATGACGCCGGAGAGCATTGTAAAAGTTATCAACGAAATCAACAAACTGGAGGATGGCCAACAATGATTGCAACACCCGAAGCATTAGAGGAAAAACGCGAAGCCATCCTCGCCGACCGTGCCACTGTCACCCGCCGGGTGCTCATCTGTGCCGGTACCGGCTGCGTCGCCAACGGATCGCTGGAGGTGCTCGACCGCTTTGTCGAGTTGATCGGCAATGAACGTGCCATCTTGCAGCAAGAACCCGCCGGGCTGGAACATACCGGCTGTCACGGCTTCTGCGAGCGCGGCCCACTGGTGAAGATTGAAGGCATGGATATCCTCTACACCCGGGTACGCCCGGAGGATGTGGCGGAGATCGTCGACTTAACGCTGAAAAACGGCGTGGTGGTGGATCGACTGCTCTACAACGATCTCGACACCGGGCTAAAGTGCCGCGGTGAAAAGGAAATCCCCTTCTATAAGCTGCAGACGCGCACTTCGCTGGATAATTGCGGCAATATCAACCCGGATAAACTGGATGATTACCTGGCGAAAGATGGCTATGCAGCACTGGCGAAGGTGCTGGACACCATGTCCCCCGAAGAGGTCTGCCGCGAAGTGACAGAATCCGGGCTGCGCGGACGGGGCGGCGGTGGCTTCCCCAGCGGACGCAAGTGGGATTTCGTACGGAACGCCCCCGGCGACAAAAAATATGTCATCGTGAATGGCGACGAAGGCGACCCCGGTGCATTTATGGATCGTTCGCTGATGGAGGGCGACCCGCACGCAGTGCTGGAAGGGATGGCTATCGCCGCCTTCGCAGTAGGTGCGGATGAGGGCATCATCTACGTGCGCGCCGAATACCCACTGGCGGTGGCGCGTATCCGCAACGCCATCAAACAGGCTACCGAAGAAGGCCTCCTCGGCGAAGATATCCTCGGCAGTGACTTCAGCTTCACTGTGCGCGTAAAGGAAGGTGCGGGGGCGTTCGTCTGCGGTGAAGAGACTGCGCTCATCGCCTCGGTCGAGGGGCATCGCGGTATGCCTATCTCCAAGCCGCCCTTCCCCGCTATCAGCGGACTATTCGGCAAGCCGACGCTGATTAATAATGTAGAAACCTTTGGCAATGTACCGCTCATTCTCCGCAACGGTGCCGCCTGGTTTAACGGCATGGGCACAGAAAAAAGCAAGGGCACCAAGACCTTCGCCCTCACCGGCGAGGTAGTGAATACCGGCCTCATCGAGGTGCCGATGGGCACCACGCTACGCACCGTCATCTACGACATCGGCGGCGGTATCCGCGGCGGCAAAAAATTCAAAGCGGTACAAATCGGCGGCCCCTCCGGCGGCTGCCTCACTGAGGAACATCTGGACTTGCCGCTGGATTACGAAAGCCTCCTCGCCGTAGGCGCGATGGTGGGCAGCGGTGGCCTGGTGGTGCTGAACGAAGACACCTGTATCGTGGACATGGCGCGCTTCTTCATGAACTTCACCCAGCACGAGAGCTGCGGTAAATGCACCCTCTGCCGCGAAGGTACGCGCCGGATGCTGCAGGTATTAGAAAAGATCGTGGCAGGGCTGGGCGTTGATGAAGACCTGGAGACACTGGCGGAGTTGGCAGTGGCGGTGAAGGACGGCTCGCTCTGCGGGCTGGGCAAAACCGCTCCCAACCCGGTGCTCTCCACCCTGAAATATTTCCATGCAGAATATGACGCCCATGTGCATGAAGGACGCTGTCCGGCGAAGGTTTGCCAGGCCTTCAAGCGCTATGTTATTGAACCCACAGAATGCAAAGGCTGCAGTAAATGCTCGCGCGTTTGCCCGGCTGGCGCCATCACCGGGAAGATCAAAGAACCATTCCTCATTGACCCGGAGGCCTGCGTCCGTTGTGGCGCATGCGTCTCCAGTTGTCCCTTCAACGCAATCAAGGAGGTAGCGTAAATGTCGCAGATGATCGTAGACGGACGCCCCGTCGAATTTACCGATGAACGAAACATCCTCGAAGTCGTGCGCAAAGCTGGCATCGAGTTACCCACCCTCTGCTATCAGGCGCACTTAAGCTCCTTCGGCGCTTGCCGCATGTGCGTGGTGGATGCGGGCAAACGCGGTGTGGTCACCAGCTGTACCACCCCGCCGGAAGACGGGATGTCGGTGGAGACTAGCTCCCCCCGCGTGCGCAATGTGCGCAAAGTAGCGCTGGAGTTGCTCCTCGCCGCGCATGACCGCAACTGCCTCACCTGCGATAAAAGCAACAGCTGCAAATTGCAGGATTACAGCGAGCGCTACGGCGTGGACAAGGTGCGCTTCTTCAACACTACCGACGAAGTGAAGCAACCGCTGGACACCGGCAACCCGTGCCTGGTGCGTGACCCGAACAAATGCGTGCTCTGTGGTAACTGTGTGCGCGTCTGCCTGGAACATCAGGGGATGAACATCCTCGACTTCAGCCACCGCGGTTCGAAGGTGGAGGTAAGCCCGGCGTTCGGCAAGAAGCTGCACGAGGTTGATTGCATCTATTGTGGGCAATGCGCCACCGTATGCCCCACCGGGGCCATCATGGTGAAACAGGAGATCGACAAAGTAACCAAGGCGCTGAATGACCCAGCGAAGACCGTGGTCTTCCAGGTTGCTCCCGCCGTGCGCGTGGGGCTGGGCGAGTTATTCGGGCTGGTAGCGGGCGTGAATGTGGAGGGCAAAATCGTCGCTGCACTGCGCCGCATGGGCGCGGATCGCGTCTTCGACACCAACTTCGCCGCCGATCTCACCATCATGGAGGAGGCAACCGAATTTCTCAAGCGCTTTAACAGCGGTGAAAACCTGCCTATCTTCACCAGTTGCTGTCCGGCGTGGGTGAAAGCGGCGGAGCAGAGCTACCCGGAGATCATCCCGCACCTCTCCAGTTGCCGTTCGCCACAACAGATGTTCGGCTCGGTGGCGAAAAAATATCTCACCGCCGATGGTGGGCTGGAGGCGGCGGACGTCTTCTGCGTCAGCATTATGCCATGTTCGGCGAAGAAGTTCGAGGCCGGACGCCCGGAGTTCAGCGTCGACGGCGTGCGCGATGTCGATGCCGTCATCACCACGCAGGAGCTGGCGCGCATGATCCGCGCCTATGGGCTGAGCTTCGCTAACCTGCCCGACGAAGCATTTGACCAACCCTACGGTGAATCCACCGGAGCGGCCGTCATCTTCGGCGCATCCGGCGGCGTAGCGGAGGCAGCACTGCGTACTGCCTATAAAATCCTCACCGGCAATGAGCTGGAGCTGGATATGTGGAAGACAGCAGCCCCCGGCGAAACCCACCGCGAGGCCGAGGTGGATATCAATGGCACCATCATCCGTATCGCCACGGTGAACACCATAAAGGCGGCGGATCAGCTCATCCAGCAGGCGATGTGCGGCGATAAGGAATATCACATGATCGAGGTGATGGCGTGCCCGGGCGGCTGCGTGGGCGGCGCGGGACAGCCACCACATGACACCCTGGTGCGCCGTGCCGAACGTGCACAGGGGCTGGCAAATATCGACAAAAGCTGCCGGCACCGACAATCGCACAACAACGAGGCGGTGCAGGAGCTGTACACGCGCCACCTGGAACAACCGAACAGCCACGCGGCCCACGATGCGCTGCATACCGAATACACCAGCCGCCGCCGCATCACCGAGAGTATCACCATCAGCGAGGGCAACGGACAGATGGATATTGCGGTATGCGTCGGCACCTGCTGCTTCCAGCAAGGCAGCTACGACACCATGCAAAAACTGAATAAACTGCTACGCGCCCACCACTTGGAAGATCAGGTAGAGGTGAAAGCCACCTTCTGCTTCGAGAACTGCCAGAAAGGCCCAAACATCGCCATAAACGGCAAACTGATCGGTGAAGCCACACCCGGTAAAGCCGAGGAGATCTTCAACAGAGAAATCCTCCCGGAATTTGCACCGGAAGAATGTGCAAAGTAAAAACCATAAATGCAGCATGGGCGTCCTGCTCATGCTGCATTTTTTTCCTCCTGAACGTTCATCCCTGATACTGATTCCTTCAGATGCTTATGAAACTGGTGGCCATTTGTTTGGCCAGTTTGGCCAGTTCCTCGGGGGTGAATTCGGTATCACGGCCTTCGGTGCCGACTACGATGGCGTCTTCCTGCAGCGATATGGTGATATCTTTGCTGAGGCTGAGGTATTGCGCCATGTTGGTATCAGCGTTGGCCAGCTGGAAGTACGCGGGGGAGAACTGCTTCACTTTGATGACATTCTGCGCGTCTTTCAGATTGATATCCGTGAGCTTTTTGCCCTCCTGGACAAAGCTGCGCTGGTTGAAGTTGCGCAGCCCACGGTCGGCGGGGGGCGGGGTGTTATTGGTAGTCGCCCCTGGCACACCTGCACCACCCAGCGTTGGAGCGGCACCTGCGGCACCTGCTTTGCCATATTCATAGCCATATGCCTGGTACCCAATAGAATCAGTTACCGCGCTGCTGTATGCCGAAGGACTCTGGTTGGCGTAGTAATTGTAATTACGGTTCTGCGCCTGCGCTATTTGATCGGCACCCTTGGTATTATCGCGATAGTCGTTCATCACCTTAGTACCCGTTGCGGTCAGGTCTTTGCTACTGCGCAACGCCAGCGGGCGGGGGGCACCGGCAACCGGTGGGTTGGTATCCAGATCCACCAGGAAGGAGGTGTACTCGGTGAGGATACCGTACTCCTTGGAGAGTTGGATGATTTCCTGCACCACTTCCGCTTTGGCACCATTCAGCCGTACCTGGTCCTCCAGGTAGCCGATTTTGCGCGTGGCCCACAGGCGCGGTACGAAATCTGCGGTAATCGCTGATGCCGGGAAGGTAGCGTCGTAAATGTAGCGCAACTCCTTGCCGTTCGCCATGCCGGAGACCGTCACCGCCGTGTGCAGCGGGGCATCCTTGATGGCATAACGCGCGGTTATCACCAGTTGTGCCCCCTGATAGATATCAGGCAATGTCTTCGGGAAGATGTCATATACGTTGGCGGTGCCCCAGTCAATCTTCAAATTGGTGAGGAGCGGCATAGAGATACGGCCATAGAAATCACTCACCTTCACCTCGATATCCTCTTTGGCACCGACATTCTGCGCGAAGCCGTTGTTGCCGTTGGCCAGCTTATCGAGGAGCTGCACGTTATAATCTTCTCCCACGCCGAAACTGAAGATACGCGCCTTGCTGAAATTGTTTTTGGTGACGTTTTTCAGGATATTATCGTCCACCTGCTCGCCCACTGTCGGCTGGCCGTCAGTGAGGAAGATCACCACCGGCAGGCCGGTTTCGGCAGCCGGACGGTCTCCCAGGTTGTTTAATGCTGCACGCAGGGCGCTATTGATATCGGTACCACCGTTGCCGCGCATGGTACTCACAGCGTCGATGGCGCGTTTTACATTCTCGGGCGTCACCGGCTGCAGCGTCGTCTCCCAGGCACGCACGTCGCTGCTGAAGGTGATGATATTGAAGCGGTCACGCGTGTTGAGGTTGTTCAGGCAGAAATACAACGCCTTCTTCGACTGCTCGATCTTATCCCCGGCCATGCTGCCGGAGGTGTCGAAGACGAACTCCACATCCTTCGCCTGGATATCTTCCGCTTTCAGATCTACCTTGGGCGCGGCCAGCAGCATGAAGAATCCGTCGCCCTTCTGGTTGTCGCGATAACTGAGCAGGTCTATCCCCAGGTCTTTGTCACTCACCGTGTAGTAGAGCACCAGGTCGCGATCTGGCCGGGTGTTCTTCTCCGAGTAGCTCACCAGCGCGGTGGTCTCGCTGGTTTTTTTAATGGTGACATTGTGCGAAGGCGAATAGATACTGCGGATCGGCTGCGCACTGTTGATGTTGATCTCGATCGAACATTCCTTCAACGGGGTGGCGGAGACCTTCTCAGTCTTCAACGGATACACGTATTTGATCACCCCGCCGGTCGCCCCCAGCACTTCCTGATAACTGATAGTGACGCGTTTGTCACCATTAGCAGGTATCGGGTAGACACTGGCCGAGATGGCGCGCGTACCGCTCCACTCCAGCAACGCCGGGTCTTGTCGCTTGCGCACGATATCGGTGTAAATCTTCTTCGCTTCCTCTTTGGTGAGGATGCGGTGGGTCAGCTCCTCGTTGCCAGCGTACATGCTGAACTTGTTGATGCTGATGCCGTCCTCCAGCGGGAAGATGTACTTACCTTCCACTTCCATGTTGGCGTTGTTGTGGAACTCCTGGTCAATATCTGTGGTGGCGATCTGGTGATCAATGTTCACCTTCACCTTGTGATAGTTGACGCTGAACGCCGGTAGCACCGGCGGTATATATATCACATGGGGGGGCATGATCGGCGGTACCCAATAGGGTGGATAGTAGGGATGCATCATACCATCCGCTGAAACACGCAAAATGCCCACCAGCAAAGCAAACACTGCGCAAATGATTCGTAAACCTTTCATTTCCCTCACCTCCAACAAAATGCAGGCCGTATTACCGTCCGCTATCTATTTATACACCAGAAGAGCAGTGAAAGTTCCGTAATAATTGTTCGGTCTTCAACATTCTTTGTATTTTCAGCAATATTGCGAGATCGAGAAGGAATAAATGTCCAAGTCCGCATCTAAAATACACGACAAACCAGGGGAATTGCGATATAATCCCCATAGTATATTTTTACTACAAAGTCGAGATAAACGATGTCTAACCGTGTACTCTGGTATAATCATCCAGCCAGTGAATTCTGCAACGGCCTGCCTATCGGTACGGGGCGCCTGGTGGCTATGGTACTGGGTTCCCCCGCTACTGAACGGGTGGCGCTGAACCATGAGTGGCTCTGGCGTGGGGTTAATCGTGAGCGCGATAATGTATCGTTGGCGCATTTGCTCCCGGCAATACGCGAGAAGCTACTGGCAGGTGAACTAGCAGAGGGCACCCGGCTAGGATTGGCCCTGGGCGGTGATGGCGGGGTAAGTGGAAAGCCCCCGCGTGTCGATCCATATCAGCCGGCTGGTGATCTTTTCTTTCAACTTGAGCATGGTACTGCAACGAAGTATCGTCGTGAGTTGGATCTTCACCGTGGCACCATCACCATTACTTATAATGCCGATGGGGTGCGCTACCAACGCGAATATTTAGGGCACCTCACCAACGATATCATACTGATGCGTCTTAGCGCTGACAAATCCTTCAGCGGAGAATTCTGGTTAACGCGAACTGATGACGCTGATTGCACACTAACGCACACCACCACTACCGATGCCATGATAATGGACGGGCAGTTCGCCGGTGGGCTGGCCTTCCGCGTGGCCGCGCGCTTGCTCTCCACCGATGGCAAAGCTAGCGCCTCCGCCACCCGGATGAACATCTATGGCGCCAACGAGATAATCATCGCCATAGACATGGGCACCTCGGCAAATGGCGAAGACCCGGCAACCGAGGCAGCTAGACATCCGCTGCCGACGAGCGACTGGAATTGCTTATTATTAACACAGAAGATGCGCTATACCGAGCTTTACGATAATTTCAGTTTGAATCTGGCATCTACCCCCACGATTGATATCCCCACTGACTTGCGCATTGAGGCGGCACGACGTGGCAGTGATGACCCCACGCTGCCGATCTTATACCTTAACTACGCGCGCTATTTGATGCTGGCTTCCACCGCTACCGCGCAACTACCGCCGAATCTGCAAGGAAAGTGGAATGAAAATGTCCACCCGGAATGGGAATCAGATTATCATCACGATATTAACCTGCAAATGGCCTACTGGCCAGTAGAAGCCAGCCAGATGGGGTTTGCCACCCGTCCGCTCTTCGATTATCTGGAACGCTTTATCCCCCATGCGCGCAAAGCCGCCCAGGATTTGTATGGGTGCCGCGGTATCTTAATGCAACTCACCGCCGACCCGTGGGGACGCAGCACCCCGGAGGCCTGCGGTTGGGCTACCTGGATCGGCGCGGCTCCGTGGCTGTCGCAACATTTCTGGTGGCATTATCTGTACACCCTCGATATCGACTTCCTGCGCGACCGCGCCTACCCCTACCTGAAGGAGGTGGCGGAGTTCTACGAAGACTACCTCATCGAGGATAAGAGCGGGAAGTTACAGATCGTCCCCTCACAATCCCCGGAGAATCATATCAAGGACAGCGGGGACATCCAGGTGACCCTGTGCGTATCCGCTACCAGCGATATTACCCTGGCGCACCAGGTATTGCGCAACGCCAGCCGTGCGGCGCTGATACTGGGAGTAGACGAAGATAAATGCGATAAATGGCAAAAAATGCTGGCAAAATTGCCGCCGCTGCAAGTGGGCAAGCGTGGGCAACTGCAGGAGTGGAACGAGGATTATGACGAGGCCGAACCCGGTCACCGGCATTACTCACATCTTATCGGCCTCTTCCCCGGAGAAGAGATCACCCCCGATACTACTCCCGAATTATGGACAGCAGCGCTTACCTCGCTGGAATATCGGCTCAAGAACGACGGCGGCCACACCGGCTGGAGTCGTGCCTGGACCGCATGTCTCTTCGCCCGCCTGGGCATGCCGCAACGCGCCTGGGGGCATCTGATCCACCTCATCTGCGATTTTTCCACCGAGTCGCTGCTGGACCTGCACCCGCCCCACATCTTCCAGATAGATGGGAACTTCGGCGGAGCGGCAGCGGTGCTGGAGATGCTCTTGCAAAGCGACCGGGAAGAGCTGCACCTGCTCCCCGCCCTGCCCGCCTGCTGGCCCAAAGGCAAAGTAAAAGGGATCTGTGCTCAGGGCGGCTACACTCTCAATATCGAGTGGTCCCACGGTATTTTGGAACGAGCGATGGTGAAATCGCGCACCACACGGGTCTGCCGGGTAGTCTCCAATTCCGAGCCGTGGTTCGTCACCGATGAAAATGGCCACCGCATCACTGTAGAACATGACGCCCGTTGCTTCTCCTTCACTATCATGGCGAATGAGCCCGTGTATATTACCGTGGGGATGTAGGATTAGGTCTGTATGTTGTTAGGTTTGGCATCCCCCGGACCGCGGCAATCCTTACCCGTCCCCAACTGTGCTATAGACAAGCTAGTCCTATCCACTTCACATCCTCATCCATCTTTTCATCATTGATTTCGCCATTTAACGCAAAGTTGTCTCACTTACAGCACAAATGTAACACAAGTTGTACATTTACCATAGTAACGACGTTGACTTCCACTATTGTTGGTAGTATAACAGATACAGAAGCGCGGATGTGGGTAAGTAGATAGGGATTGATGTTCTTTATGTACAAATCGTAGTTCGTAGCTTAAATCACAACCCTCTCTGATGTTGGGGAGGAATGCTCAAGTGGACACCTGTAAGATAGGGAGTCCAGGAAGGTACATATCATGAAGAAACTACAAGTCCTCGGATTGGCGGCTGGTCTGCTTCTCGCAACCAGTGCAGTATTTGCCAACACTACGTTCAATGGTCAGACCGGCAATGTCGCGCTGCCAACGGCTGAGATCACTCCTTACGGTGTGCTGGTCATCACCGCTGATTACCAGAACACCAACAATATCCAGAGTGTAGAGGGAAATACCGGCGCGGCTTTCCTCACCCTTGGAATTGTTGACAATGTTGAGGTAGGCGTCGGCTACCGTTCGTTGCAGATTGATGTCCCTGGCCCCAATGGAACCACGGCTGACACCATGACCGCTAATGCTAAGTTCCTCACTCCGATCAAGCTGCTGGGGTTCGATTGGTCTGCCAGCGCTAACTACGGCGTCACACATAAGTACGGCATCAATCCCGATGATATTAAGACCACACAGGTAGCCTGGGTCGGCGATCAGAAATTCAAAATCGGTGAATACACCATGGCCACCGGCACTATCGGTGTAAACTGGACCGAAAAAGATTTAGGCGCAGCAGGTGCACCACATGCCGTCCGTTACTTCGCTGGTGTTTCGGTTCCGCTGGTTGCCAATGTCACCGCATTAGGCGACTACCAGACCGCCAGCAAGAATCTCGACCAGAAAGCGCTGTACGGCCTGGCTATTGCTTATCAGGCAACTAAAGATTTCACCATTAAGGGTGGTATCAGCAATGCCTACCCGACGAGCGAAACGACCGGTGCTGGTCAAGCCAAACCGTTCATAGCGATCAACGTTAAATTCAACGGTAAATAAACTGTCGCGACAGAGAGAACGAACGGGGGATAGCCGAAATTAACGGCTATCCCCCGTTTTGCTTATTGTTGCCGAATTATGTAACGCCTACTCTGTAGCATTTTTAACCTAATGACGTTGACAAATAGTATTACAGGTAGTATATATGGAAGATAGTTACAAAGAATAGTTACAAAAACACTCATCTAATTGATATCCCATTGACCGTCAGGCCGTAAATGGCTTATTCATAACACCTCCCTGACGGGAGGGAGGAATTTTTTACGTGGACACCATTAAAGGGGAGTCCAGAAAGGTGCAAACAATGAAAAAGCTCCACACCCTCGGATTGGCGACTGGCCTGCTACTTGCAGCCAGTGTAGCATTCGCCAGTTCCACTTTCAACGGCCAGGCAGGTAACGTTACGTTGCCCACAGCCGAGGTAACTCCTTATGGCATATTAGTTGTCACCCTCGACAGCCAGCGCAACGCCAATAGCGAGTTTTCGGGAGGTAATTCTGATGTAATGGGTGTCCGCTACGGCATCGCAAAAGATGTTGAGGTCGGCTTCGGGTACTATGAGTTCTGCTATATTATAGACCACGGTGATTATGGTAGTATTGGAACCAGCGGTGAGGATGCCAATACATCTAGTTTCTCTGCCAAGTACCAGACCCCCATCAGAGCATTAGGGTTTGATTGGTCCGCCAGCGCGTTATACGGCGTCACCAGCAAGTACGACACCTTCCCGGATGACATCAATACCACCCAGATCGCCTGGGTAGGCGACCAAAAAATCAAGGTCGGTGATAGCACTCTCACCACCACGGTGGGTGTGAACTGGACCGAGCAGGATAGGGGAGCAGCGGGTAAGCCGCACGCCATACGCTATTTCGCCGGTGTCTCTGTCCCGGTTATTTTTAATCTTACCGCCGTAGGTGACTATCAGACCGCCTCCAATAATCTGGATGAAAATCCAATGTGCGGTATGGCGTTATGCTACCAGGTCAACGATAATCTCATGTTTAAGGCGGGCATCAGTAACGCCGACCCCGCCGGTGGGGTATTCGTCACTGACCATGCCAATTTTTTCCTTGGCGGTAGTATGAAATTCAAAGTCAGATAGCAAATTAATAACGGTGAAGCATATGTGGTGATAGCTGATATCAGGGGTATCGTTTTTAGCGACCGTCCTGTTCGCCCAGTCGTATACGACTGGGCTGGAGGGCTTCGCCGAACGTCCTTCGGACGGGAACGCTTGCCCTTTACCGTCCCGTGTCGAAGGACATTGGTCGTAGACCCTCCAGCCTGGTCGTTCACGGCCAGGCGAGGGCGGACGGCTTGTCACTAAAAACGATACTCCTGTAGCTGGAAATATCAGCTATACCCCGTTTTGCGTTATAATTGTGGGACTATGACTGATACACCTGAATATAAGCGCCGCCCGCGTTACCACGGGAAGAATCCGCGTAACTTTGACGAGAAATATAAGGAATTGCAACCGGAACGCTATGCGGATGACATCGCCAAGGTGCTGGCCCGCGGCGATACCCCGGCGGGCAGCCACCGTAGTATTATGAAGGCGGAGATGCTGCAGGTATTGCAGTTGCAACCCGGCGAGACAGCGGTTGACGCCACCCTGGGCTATGGTGGTCATGCCCGCGTGATGCTGGCGGCGCTGCGCCCCGGAGGGAAGCTCTACGGGTTGGATGTAGACGCCCAGGAGTTACCCAAGACAGAGTTGCGCCTGCGGGCTGCGGGCTTCACCGAGCAGGAGTTTGTTGCCCGCCAGTTGAACTTCGCCGCATTGCCACAACTGCTAGCCGAGGAAGGACTCCTTGGTGTGGATGCGCTCTTTGCTGACCTGGGCGTTTCCTCGATGCAGATCGACAACCCGCGCCGCGGTTTCACCTTCAAGCGCATGGGCCCGTTGGATTTGCGTATGAACCCGCTCAAAGGTGAGCCAGCGGCGGCGTTGTTGTTGAAATTGGATGAAGCGCAACTGGCGCAACTGCTGCGCGACAATGCCGACGAAGTATATGCCGGGCAGATTGCCCATGAAATATCAGCGCGGCGCGGTGAGATAAACACAACCACGGACCTGGCCGCCGTTGTCCATGCCGCAACCCCGGCAGGCGAAGGCGATGACCCGGTACGCCGCACCTTTCAGGCATTACGAATTGCGGTCAACGGCGAATTCTCCGCCCTCGATACCTTGCTGGCCGTGCTACCCTACTGTCTGAATCCCGGTGGCCGCGCTGCCTTTATTACCTTCCACTCGGGCGAAGATCGCCGCGTGAAGCAGGCCTTCAAAGTGGGGATAGAGCAGGGGTTATACAGCGCCGTGGCTGACGAGGTACTGCGTCCGAATAACGTCGAACGCTACAGCAACCCGCGTTCTGCCGCGGCTAAAATGCGGTGGGCGGTACGGGCGGAGTAAATATTTACCCCGCCCGTACCAACCAGAGTTATTTCTTCCGCAACACTGGTATGCCAGAGCGGAAGGCTGGGCGCTGTTGGAGACTACGCGCCAGCGTTCGTTCTACCACGGCACCAGTAGTGCCATTGATGTCGCAGACGGTGGAAAATTCACCCGAGGGATTTAAGTCCCACGGCGCGCCGTAAGTTAATACTTTTGAATTGATAACGATAGGGGTCGAAGCGCCGTTAATATAGACGTAAACTACCCCAGATACCGAGGTATGTGTGGCGTTCTGATAAGGATCACCCCAATAGTCTATTGCCACTGCATAGCTATCACCCGCCGTCATTTTGCCCAGGTAAATCTCCTCGGTGCTGCTGCCATCACGGCTATCGCGGACGAACTGCGGATCATCATTGGTATTCCCAATTACTCCCCAATCCAGCACATTCGGTTGCCAGAAGCAGTCATTCACGGTGTCATATAAATCGTGATAAACTGGTGGGTTATTACGAATTAGGTGCAGATCAAGGTCTACAGGCTTATTCCAACCGAGGTCTACACGTAATGACTTGATGCCGGGTGTCGGAGGGATATAGTTGTTGGTATCTGGAGATACAATCGCGACCAGCGAATCGGCCAGTACCCCAGTGTTCCCGGGTATATCAGTAATATCAATTGAAGCGCGGTCAAGGATAGTGACCTTCATGTTCTGGCTCCCACTGTAGCCAGCGCTACTATAGATACTATCCCAACGCACCGCACCAACAGCGGTCTGCAATCTTGCTGTACTTGAATTGCGATAAGCGACCGAGGTGGTATTGATGTTGATATTGCTACTATTCAACGGGGAGTTAGCACATACTACAAACATGCCGATATTCCCTGAACTTAGACTGGCGATTTCCGCTCTCAAGCCAGCTACTGTGGTGTTATAACTCTGCGATTTGTAAAACGAGGTGAACGCAGACAACGTCTTTGTGTTCATGGAGTCTTCACGGACACCTGCGCGGGTGGTACTGCCGACAGGAGACATATACATAGCGTTGCTGGCGTTAGACTTATCCGTCACCAGCGTAGGGTAATAATAGTAGTTCGGATGAACGGCAAGGTAAGCAGTATCCGTGGAGTTTGAGAATCCGAGTACTTGAATGTTATTCAAATGACCATTAGTAACAGTATCGTACACGGACAGCGATTCCTGCCAACTAGAACCTGAACTGTAATTGAGCGCCGCTAAACCAGCGCCACTGGTGGTAGCGCGTGACTCTGTCCAACTATTGGATAGAATCCCGCCACAGCCCGTCAACGAGATCAGTACTACAAGCAGCAGTGCAGAACACGTTGCCATGAGATTTATACGCATTTTTCCATCCTCCCTTAGTTCTTTGCATCTTTGGATGTAATAGTACAATAATTACATCCAAACTGATATCTCCTAATACGCTTGTAATGTATCAAAAGTTCCACAATTATCAGTTTGTTTTGACAACAGCACAATCAGATGCTAAAAGGAATTCCCCATGGAGGGGAGAATTATTATAGAGTGAGCTTTGAACATGCTTCATTGCTACCGAAAGGCGTAATAATGCATCCTCCTGCAGATAATAATCTACTAAATAATATCGCCCCGCATGCGCGGCAGTCCTATGCCGCGTGTGTGGCGGGGGAATGTGCCAGCCACTGGTGGACGGCGGTGATCATCACCGCTTCCAATCAACGGCAGGCGGAGCGCTATGAGGCGGAGATACGCCGCCGCCGCGAGAGTGGACACGTGCCCGCTGGCGTCACCTATCTGGTGGTGCCCGACCTTGATGATGCACGCATCGGCAGCGGGGGCGCCACTTTGAACGCATTGCGCATGCTGGCTGAGCACAGCATGCACGGCGTGGCATCGCTGGAGGAATGGTGGGCACAGCAGCGCGTCTTCATCATCCACAGCGGCGGTGATTCACGCCGGTTGCCGCAGTATTCTCTCAGCGGAAAGCTGTTCTCCGCACTGCCAGTGAAGACCCCGTGGGGCGGCGTCTCCGCTGTTTTTGATGAAATGCTGGCGCTCTCCACTGCCTGGGTAGAGAAAATGGACTCCGGGCTGGTGGTGGCCTCCGGCGATGTCATCCTCACCTTCGACGCCGAGGAACTGCACTGGGACACCCCCGGTGTGCGCGGCGTGGCAATGCGCGAGCCGGTGGCAGTGGGTAGTAAACACGGGGTATACATCACCGATGAGCAGGGGCGCGTCTACTCCTTCCTGCAGAAGCCAACCGCCGCACAGGTGTCTGATGCCGGTGGTATGCTCCCCGGTGATGAGGTAGCGTTGGACACTGGATTGATCCGTTTTGATGCCACTATCGCTGCGCGGCTCAGCGCGCTGGCGGGGGTTGATGCACAACATGGGAAGGTAACCGACGGCATCCTGGCCCGCACGGCTGCCGGTCGCCCCAATATCGATCTCTACGAACATATGACACTGGCGCTCACCGGGCAGTGGGCACCGGCGGAGGGAGCAGAGGACTACTGGTTACAGTTGGCCGATGCGCTTCGTGGCGTTCCCTTCTGGTGTGACTGCGTCGCTGGCGAATTTACCCATATCGGTTCAACAACGCTTTTCCGCAAATTGATGACGGAGGAGACGAACTTCACCCGTCTATATGAGGCGCAACAGCGGCTGGGCAATATCACTATACCGGGACTACACTCCACCGGCGTCGTTGTAGACAGCGTCTTCGCGGGCGGCGGTGAGTTGGGGTCAGGTAGCATCGCTATCGAATGTTCCCTGCGCGTACCGATACATGCCGAACGTGGAGCGATCCTGCACGGCCTCTCTGACTTGCCGCTACCGGTACACATCCCCGCAGACACGGTCGTACACCAGATACCCATTGCCCTGCCCGATGGTCGACATGGGGTCATCATCCGCGTTTATGCTGTGGACGACGACCCGAAAGGGACGGTGACCGAGGGCGCTACCTGGCTGGGTATTCCCTTTTTGGAGCAATTGCAGACGTTGGGCGTTAAACCGGAACAGGTATGGCCGGACGTCGCCGCCGCTGAACGAACGCTGTGGAACGCTGACCTCACCCATTGGGGAGCATCGCCGATGCCTGGGACTGCGCACGCTGGTTCATGGGCGATAAAGCAGCCTACAGTATCGAAAAATGGCAGGTAGCCACTAAACAATCGCTGGCCGAGAGCGCCAAATGGGCGGATGGCGCCGCGCTGGCGGAGGCGCACACGCGTCGGCTGCAGGCGAGCTGGCAGTTGGCCGCAGTGGCGCTGGCGGAGGCGGGCAGCGACATCCGCCCGCTGCTGGCTGCCCCGCCGGGTATTATCGCACTCTCCACTGCCGGGCGCGATCTGGAGATTAGCGCTGCCAGCCTGAAGGAAAGCAAACCTACCGAAGCCGCCAGCCGGCACTATATGGCCAGCTTCTTCCTCGGGCACGCCGGGCTGGTGAAGGAGGCCACTGCCGCCCGCGCCAGTGCCTTCGCCTGCGTACACCACGGGGTGGAACTAGGTATCGCCGCAGGCGACTTCGCCGCGCCGGGCGCGCAGTGGGCGCATGCCGGGGTGAATGTGAGCGCTCCGGTGCGCGTGGACTTCGGCGGCGGCTGGTCCGACACCCCGCCCTTCTGCCTTGACTGGGGCGGTATCGTGCTCAATATGGCGCTAGCGCTCAATGGTAAATACCCGATCATAACCCGGGCGCGCCGCATCAATGAGCCACTGGTGCGCTGCATCTCGCTGGACAGTGGCGAGCGCGCGGAATACCGTACCAACGAGGAGATATTCGCCCCGCTGGCCCCAGGCGATGCGCTGGCGTTGTCACGCGTGGCCGTACAGCTTTCCGGTGTGCTGACAAATGATTTTTCGCTAGTTGAGACGCTGACGAAGATGGGCGGCGGCATTGAGATCAGCACTGAAGTTGACCTGCCGATGGGCAGTGGCCTGGGCACCAGCAGTATCCTGGCGGTAACGATAATCCGTGCGCTGGCACAGATGCTGGGCACTGTCATTACCCCCGCCGAACTCTTCGACCAGGTGATGCGGCTGGAGCAACGTATGACTACCGGCGGCGGCTGGCAGGACCAGGCGGGCGGGCTTTTCCCCGGCGCGAAGCTGCTCACCACCGGCCCCGGGCTACGCCAGCATATTCGCGTGCAACCGCTGGAGTGGACACTGGAGCGCCGCGCGGAGTTCACTGGCCGCTTTGTGCTCTACTACACCGGCATCCGCCGCATCGCCAAAAACCTGCTCACCCAGGTGGTGGGCAGCTATCTGGCGCGCGAGGTGGCCACCGTGCAAGTGCTGCACAGCATCAAAACACTGGCCAATGAGATGGCCTACGCCATGCGCGAGGGCGAGTGGGGCTACCTGGGCGAACTGCTTGACCGGCACTGGGAGCTGAACCTGATCATGGACCAGAATATGACCAATGCGCCCATCAATGTACTGCTGCAGGAGGTGCGCCCCTACCTCTCCGGAGCCAAACTAGCCGGGGCCGGCGGCGGCGGCTTCCTTCTGCTCCTCGCGCGCGACGCCGATGCGGCCAAAGAGCTACGCCACCACCTGGCCGCGCGTGAAGGCGGTGGGCAGATATATGAATATGAGATCGCCGAGGGTGGGCTATTGGTGGAGACACTCTGATGGAGACGCGTAACTGTTCAAAGTTTCTAGTCTCTGATCGTCCTAACCCCGGAACTATTCTGAAAAATGAGTTATTGGTATTAAAAAAGAACGGGGTACTAATAGCAATGACCAAATAATGAGAAACTAACATAGCCCCGGGCGAAACCAGGGGAAGGGGTGAAAATCCTATGGTGTAGTGTTCAAAAAGCCTACCCCGGGCTTCACCCGAGGTTATGTTAGTATCCGTTTGAGAGCTAATGAGCCCTAGTAGCTCATCTATTGAATCAGGTTGTGGGCGAAGCTTATTTTAGTATTTACATGCTGACAACTCTGAACTGTTACGGAGACGACTTTGCCAATTTCACGCAGTTATATGTTCCTTAAAATCCTGCTGGACTACGCGCTGGCGGTGGTGTCGCTCATCATCTTCGGGCCGTTGATGCTACTGGTGGCACTGGTCATTGTGTTGGATTCACCTGGCCCGGCGCTCTACCGGCAACTGCGCGTGGGGCGGTATAGACGGGAGTTCACCATCTACAAATTCCGCTCCATGCGCATCGATGCCCCTAATATCAGCACCGCCGAGATGGAGAAGATGGCGGAGAAGCCCTTCACCCGCATTGGCCCGATGCTGCGTAAGACCAGCCTGGATGAGCTACCGCAACTGCTCAACATCCTGTGCGGCCAGATGAGCTTCATCGGCCCGCGCCCCGCGCTGCCCTCACAGACAGACCTGAACGCCGCGCGCGAGGAAGCGGGCGTGCATCAGGTACGCCCCGGCCTCACCGGCCTGGCGCAGATCATGGGACGTGACGAACTGGATGTGGCGACAAAAGTCGGCTATGACCTCGACTACTGCCGCCATATGTCGCTGGGCAACGATGTAAAGATCTTCTTCCAGACGTTTGCGGCGGTGTTTAGCGCACGGGGAAATAAGTAGGGGCGCAAGACTTGCGCCCATGAGTATCATTTATTGTTATCCGCACCCCAATGCCATGGTTTTACCTAACCCCCGGACTCGTGACTAGAGACTAGCGACCCGTCATATCCCCTCTGTCTCATCCACAATATACAGCGGCCTTCGGCGGACTTCGTCGTAAATGCGGCCCAGGTAGTCGCCGATGATGCCCAGACTGATCAGTTGTATAGCGCCGAGGAAAAGGATGACGGACATGGTGCTAGCCCAGCCGGAGACGACACTACGCGATAAAGCCTTCTCCACGAGCACCCAAATTATCAGCACAAAGGCCACGATAGCCGTGAAAAAACCGAGGTAGGTTGCTAATTCCAGTGGCACGCGCGAGAAGGAATATATCCCGTCTTTGGCCAGCTTCACCATCTTGCGCAGCGGGTATTTCGTTTCGCCCGCAGCGCGCGGGGCGCGGTCGTAGCCTACGCCAATCTGGCGAAAACCCACCCAGCAGACCATGCCGCGCAGGAAACGGTGCCGCTCGCGCATACTGCTCACTGCTTTCAGTGCGCGGCGACCGATTAAACGAAAATTGCCGGTGTCCACCGGCAGGTCGATGCTGGTCACTGCGCGCATCAACCGGTAATACCACGAGGCGGTGATCTTTTTGAAACCCGTCTCACCCGCGCGGTCAGTGCGTTGCGCGTACACTACTTCATATCCTTCGCGCCACTTCGCTACTAGGTCGGGGATCACCTCCGGCGGATCCTGCAGATCAGCATCCATGATGATCGTCGCCTGCCCCGAGGCATGATCTAACCCGGCGATGACGGCGATTTCATGCCCGAAATTCCGCGCGAAATTTATAATCTTCACCCGCGGATCGCGACGACGCATTTCATGTAAAATCAGCGGCGTCTGATCGGAGCTGCCATCATTGATGAAGATAATCTCGCTCTCACCTGCCAGCGTATCCAGCACCTTCGTCAGCCGGTCATAGAAATGCGGCAACACTTCCTCTTCGTTAAATACGGCAACGACGACCGAATAAGTACAAGCTTCTGTGATATTTGCTGTCATGTTTATGTCCATCCGGGATAATAAGATGAAAGAATTATACCACGCCAAGGGATGTTATGGAATTTGTCGATGTTTCCACAGGAATCAGATCAACATCCACAGATGCCACACAAAAAGCGGGCAGACCATCCGGCCTACCCGCTTTATTAAGTCCTGACTGTGTGAAAAGCCTATGGTCTACTGTTGAAGTAGAGTGGCTGGCCGGCCAAGCCAGAGAATACCAGCTTCAACTTCATACCGCCTGGCTCACCGCCAACGCCCACATCCGTCATGGTAGCGTTCGTAATTTTTACGACAATCATATGTACGCCAGCGGGGATCGGTGTAGCATAAACTATCGGATCCGTTGCAACCACCGCATGGACTGGATCTGCTTCGTGTTTCGCTATCAGGTTTCCATCCATCCACAACTCCGCCTGGTCATCTACTAACCATGACATCATTGGGGTAGCGATGGGAGAAGCGTTAAACATGTATGTCACTGCATAGGTCGTTTTGCCGAAGAACTTACAGTTGTAGTTCTTTGGATTCATCAACCCAAGGAGTCCGGTTCCGTTCGCCCCGGTTGGACTACTGATATCAACATTGGTCCAACTGTTGAATACATGCGGCAATTCAGGATACAGCGCTGGTGTTTGCAAGTCGCTGAAATAGGTGCTCGAATAGACTGTTGCTGTCGGGATAACTCTTAATTTATCGAATTCACCTTGGGAAACTCGAATACAAGATTTGATGTTCTCTAAAGGATCGGCCATCGTCGGCTGTGCGATGGGCGGGAAAGATGACCCGTTAGGATTTTGAATATCAGTAAAATTACCGCCTACCGAAGAGATCGTTGGGGCGAAGATGTTATATTGCCCGGGCGCTTCATCACCAGGACGTGGCGCTTCATCGGCACGCACGCGCATGAAAGGCTTCTCGCCGATGTAATCAATCGCCAACAGCGCCTTACTCTTTAACGTTTGGTTACCATCGCCATATGGCCCGGCGATAATGAAGTCATCTTTGATATCTTCACCATCCAGGCGGATTTTATAGTTTACGGGAACAGGAGCCGTCAAGGTCGCTACTGCACCAGTGCCGTTAACCACTTCTTTAGGCAGTGCCGGGAAATTGCCCACCGGGAACTGACCGCCGGAATTGGCCAGATCATCATATGATTTGATCGCTTTCGCGTGGCCATCTAAGAAGCCTATCACCCCACCGCCACCATGACGGCTGAAGTCAGGCTCGATGCCGACGTTTGATCCGGTAGAATCGAATACGGCAACAATATGCACTTCGTTAATTACGGTTCCATCGACGATTCCAGGCAGATAGCCGTTCATCGCATAGCCGATATTCTCAGTAGGGCGATTCGGGCAGACCAGTATCTTCGGGCTTAATCCCATCGAAGGATCCGTCGTCCAGTCCAGCCCAGGATATTTCTTGTTCTCACTACGATAAATCTGAATGGCTAACGTCAACTGCTTGACGTTGCTAATACAAGTAATTTCCCGTGCTTTGGCTCGCGCTTGCGAAAACACTGGAAACAAGATACTCGCCAAAATGGCGATAATTGCGATCACCACGAGTAACTCAATGAGGGTAAACCCGCGTGACGACTTAGTAGCTATTTTCATATTTCTTTCTCCTTCTCAAAGTTACATGGTGATGCATGTATACTGCATGATATTTGCACTACAAATCATTAGACGGCAAACTGGCATAAAAAGTTTCATCTTTCAGCAAAAATATTTCGACCATGTGCCGAATTGTGTGATAAATATAGAATAGTCGGGGCTTGCCCTCACCTTTTCCTACTTGCGCGGCGTTATAAAATCCCAAACCAGCACCTCATTTCAGATACTTGTTCAACTCCTCAACGAGCAAGAAGACCGTGGTACTGGGGTTGTCGTTCGCCGGGGAAGATGTGTGCATACCGTAGAGCCGCTGAGCATGACGAATCGCCTGTGGTTGCATGTCGAGCAGTGTCTCATACATGCCAGCGCTATTCTTCTCATACTTTTTGCCCAGTTTATCCGTCAATTTCGTGATGTATTGGTCGCGGTGCAGGGCGGCATCGTAGTACCCGAAGTGCAGCAAATACCAGAGTTCAAACGCTTGATTGGAATAGGCGACATGGAATCCGTAATTCTTAGCCTTTTCAATAGCGTTATTGAAATCTTCTGCGGGGAAGTCATCTTTGTCGAAGACGCACCAAACCTGGTCGGTATATTCATCGGATCCATGTTCTTGCAGCAGTTCCTCGGCACGTTCAACGAGACTGAGCGTATTGTAACCTTCACCAATTATTACTATATCCTTTGACGGAACCGGAAAGCATTTGAAGTATCCCGGCTCCGTTCGTTCGCCCTCACAGATGATGAGAAACCGGGTACGAGCAGGAGTAACATCCACCCGCCGTCCCCGGAGTCCCCGCGCATTTCGCTCATTACTCCTTGATTTCGGCATCAGATTTCTCCTCATCAAGGATATCTTCTACGATGGCGCTCAAATTGCCGACAAATGGGATCGCCCCGTATTTGCCGGTGATATAGTCATTTTCAAAGGAAGCGTCGTTCCTCACTTTCAGTTCAGCTAGCGAGTACAAATGCGAGTTGCACCGCTTGTCTTTCTCCACAAACCATATCTGATCGCGACGTAGCAAGTCCTTATTTAGCAGATTAGTATCATGTGTAAGAAAGACGAGCTGCGCATGATGAGGATTGTTTGTCTTTGAATTGAAGAGCTGCACGATCCCCTTCGTTATCTTCGGATGCAAGCGGGCATCAAATTCATCAATCACCAGCACACTGCCGTCTCGGAGAGCCTGAATTATTAACGCCGCCAGCGAGAACAGTTTCTTCGTACCCTCGGATTCATGCTTATCCAGATCAAAATCGCGATATTCGGCGATACTACCATCTTCTGTGAAGATAGGGTGTTTTGACATTATCTGGAGCGTATTGTATTCAGATTCGCTCTCAATAATTGAAATATCGTGAATATCTGTATCAAATCCCTTCAGCAGTCTAACTACATCTTTAGAATTTTCATCTAAAACTGATATGATTGAAGCCATTTTTAGAGAATCAGTCTCAAATTCATCAATACCAGTAATCACACGTATTTTTTTTGCCCAATGCAATATCAGCTTCGCCAGTTCTCCATTAAACTGCGCCACGACAGACAAGAAAAGTGCGTTCTCCCGTGTTTTATCCGCAATCCTTTTGCCCTCGGAAAACACCTTGGATAGAATGCGGATTTCCTGGCCAGTTCGCTCAAAAAGTGGCTTCTCCGACTTTATCGGTACATAGTACAGCCACTCTCGTTCGACGCGGGTAGCGCTTACTTCATAGCCATAACGATACTGCCGCCCCTCTGCGATGAAAATTATCTCGAACTCACTCGGTTCAAAGGGGGTTTTGATATCCAGTGCAAAAGGCTCCGTCGGAATCGGCTCCCCTGCCTGGGTATCTTTTGATGAGGTCAGCATGAAGTTGCGCATGAAGTCCATGGCACGCACCAGGTTGCTCTTGCCGCTGGCATTAGCCCCGTAGATGGCCGTGCTGGTGAGCAAGCGCAGCCCCTGCGCGTCAAAGATGGCGTTTTCGTCCAATTCTCTGTCACGCGAGGTGAGCGATGTCGCCTCCATACTAAGGGTTGCGCGCTCCATAAATGACCGAAAGTTGCGCACACTGAATTCTATTAGCATAATACTGCCTCAATTGAAAGTAACAAATACAGAGGTATTATACCACTATTGCCACAAAACACACCACTATTTGTGGAATATTCACAAATAGTGGTGTTTTTGTGGCAAAATTATGCTGGTACTTCAATCCCAGTAGGGGCACATGGCATGTGCCCTCGAAACTGGGTATGGAATACATGACCAATTTAAGGTATGGTTATGAGGTGGGCACAAGCCTTGTGCCCCTACAATCGTATTGCGGGCAAAGCCCAAATTACGTACTTGGAACAATCCACCCCCAAACCAGCTCCTCTCCCCCCCCTATCTCACGCGTGGTATACCATTCCGGGTCGATGTCATGCTCGCGGAAGGCGGTGCGCCAGGCGGCGGGGGTGTCGGGGGCGGCGGATATGTCGAGCAGCGCGGGGGCCAGGCGGCGGTCGCCACGCGCCAGTACTCCTTGCCAGGCAGCCCAGCGCGCGCTCTCGTGCGTGTAATCCAGCCGGCCACGCAGGGCGCGGGTGATGCTGGTCAGCTTGCGGCGGTTCTCTTTCTCCGGTGCCATGGCCGCACGAGCGAAGGGCGTGCCAGGTTTGGCGACGAAGGCGCTGCACCCCAGGCTCACCCGGGCGCCGGTCTCCTTCGCCAGTCGCAACGCTAACTCCGGGATAGCGGCCACGTCCTCCTCGGTCTCGCCGGGCAGGCCGATGATAAAGTACAGTTTGACGTGGTTGATGCCCGCCGCGCACGCCCGGTTCACCGCGGCGAAGAGCGACTCGTCCGTCATCTGCTTGCCTACGTTGCGCCGCAACTCCTCGCGTCCGGTCTCCGGCGCTAGCGTGACACTACGGGTACCGCCGGCGGCCAACAACGCCAGCAGCTCGGGGGTGAGGGCGTCGGCACGCATGGAGGCGGGGGATGGCTCGCCCCCCAGCCGCAGAATCTCCTCACACAAGGGGATGATCTGCGGGTGATCGGTGACCGACGCGCCGATGAGTCCCACGCGTTTGCGCTGCAGCAACCCGCGCTCGATCACCGGCAGCATTGATTCAATACTGCGCCAGCGTGCCGGGCGGTAGCAGTGGCTGGCGACGCAGAAACGGCAGCCGTAGGGGCAGCCGCGCCCCACTTCGATGAGGGTCATGTTGCCGAACTCGCAGTGCGGGGAGTATACCTGCGTGAACGCCTGGTGCACGCTGAGGTCGTCCACCCGCTGCCGTGTGACCGGGCCGGGCGCGGCGGGCACGTATACACCCGGCAATCCCTCCGGTGAACGCCCGGCTAGCAGCGCGTCAAAGAGCGGCCCCAGCGCCTCCTCCGCCTCGCCCACCAGTACGGCATCGAGGAAAGGGGCCAGCGGCTCCGGGTTGTAGCTCATCGTCGCGCCACCGGCGATCACCAGCGGCCCGCGTCGGTCGGCGGCGTAGGGGGTGATGCCCGCCGCGCGCAACACGCGTAGCACGTTGGGGTAGTCCAGCTCGAAGGAGATCGAGAAGGCGATGACATCCATCTCGCCCAGCGGCGTGTCACTTTCAAAAGTGCGCCCGGGCGTGCCGCTATTCAGAAAAACGCGCTCGCAGACGACATCCTCGCGCTCGTTCAGCAGCCGGTATATCGTCTGGAAACCCAGGTTGGCCATGCCCACGGCGTAGCTGTGGGGGTAGCAAAGCGCCACCCGCTTCCGCCCGGCCACCTCCCGGTCAAACGCCCCCACCTCATCGCGCAATAATTCCGCCCGTGTAAATAGTTTCTTCACTTGGCAAGTATAGCTTTTTTCATAACAAACACACAAAAAATGGCTACAATGTGGATCATAAGGGTATCAATGTTAGTCCCTTACCAGTTATATTCTGAACAACTTGTTGAGAATTATGTAGGGGCACAAGGCTTGTGCCCCTACATAATGGGTTGAGGGCGAAGCCCACGTTATGGTGCAATGATGAGCTTTGATCCTGCAGTTTTACGTGAATTAGGCGAATGGGCGGCGCGGGTGCCGGAGCAAGGACGACATGCTGGCCGCTTAGCAGCATCCCGAACAATACCAGGATCTGATCGTGCGCATCGGCGGGTACAGCGAGTATTTCAACCTCCTCGCGAAAGG
>JBBRXO010000028.1:0-25590 GCA_038248345.1 Armatimonadota bacterium
CGTACCACCTTCTTTCACTTTCCCTTCGCGCGTCACCCAGGTCTTTGTGCGCCAGCCCCTTTTTGCTGCTTCCTTTACGACAGGCAGCAAACCTTGATGCATGCGGTAGAGACGGAATAACTCGCGCACGATGGTCGCCTCGGTCGGATTGACACGCAGCTTACTGCCTGTCGGCGCGGCATCCAGATCGTACCCCAGTGGCAACCCGCCCCCGACGAATTTGCCTTTTCGCCGGGCGGCACCCATTTTGTCTTTCGTGCGCTCGGCGATGAGTTCGCGTTCATATTCGCCGAAGGCCGCCAGGATGTTGAGCATCAGACGGCCCATGCTGGAGTCAGTGCGGATTTGCTGGGTGACGCTGGCCAGCGCGATGTTGGAGTCGTCGAAGCGTTGCATCAACCCGAGGAAATCCACGAGCGAACGGGAAAGCCGGTCGATCTTATAGACGATTACGACATCAACCAGCCCGGCATCGATATCGGCCAGCAGGCGCTGGAGCGCCGGGCGTTCCGTGTTGCCGCCGGTGAATCCGCCATCATGATAGAGTTGCGGGAGCGTCACCCAACCCTCATGCCGTTGGCTGAGCACATAGGCTTCTCCGGCTTCACGTTGGGCGTCGAGCGAATTGAACTCGCGTTCGAGGCCTTCGCTGGTCGATTTGCGACAGTAGATGGCGCAGCGCATCTGGCGGGCAGCCTGCGGCGTTTCCACTGCGGTAGCGGTTTTTCGTCGTGCCATTAGTTTTGCTCCTTCCCGGCCAATCCGAAGAAGGCGCGTCCGCTGCAGTGGCTGCCCGTGACGGTTTTCGCTACGGCGGATAGCGAGGCGTAGACGGTGCCCTCATAGAGAAAGCCATTATCGAGCATCTCGACCTCAATCCGTTTTCCCTTGTAGAGACGCGAGATGATCTTGCCAGCACACGGCGCTGCCAGTGTGATGTCAGGCGCCGAGCCAGCGTCGACGCCGGGTTGGAAATCTTTCGGTGGGCGCACCCGGATGAGCGATTCATCGATGAGGGTGGTCAAGCGCGCTTTCGTTCGCTGGCTCAAGCCGCCATAGGTTTGTTCTTGCAATCGCCATGCGATCCGTTTGAATAAAAAGTCCCGGTTGTGAGAGTTTGTTTCTTCGCCGAAGAGTTCACAGTACTTTGCGCGTAGTTGAGGCGTGCTCAACCCCTGCAGCGCATGCAGTTGAGCAGTCATCGTGGTTGTGGTCGTCATGCCATACCTCCTGAGATTATCTGGTTAACCTCCGTTAGTGGAGTGACACATTCATCGCTCTGGCGCGCCGATGCAGTCAAGGCCTGTTGGCCGGAATTGCGCCCTCTCGTGCCGGAAATTAACAGTGTGCGTACTATCCCGCGCGCAAAGATCTCCTGGAGTTCCATCACGCGTTCATCGGGCGTCATCTCGTTGGGGTCTGTATCTAATCGCATCTCTCTCGCTACCTCACTAATCAAGTATGGTCATCATCACCCGTTCCAGCGAGGGAATGCGCAGCGTGGCGCCCACCGGCAGGTCGAGTGGAAAGCAAATGTCATTCCAGTCACAGATCACCCACCAGAGTGTGGGATCATTCAAATATTGGTAGGCCAGCAGATCGATCCGGTCGGCATCCGTCACCACGTGGAAGCGGTCATCCGGCTGTGGCGTGGTATCGACCAGCGGACGACTGCCCAGGAACTGGGTATCCATATCCTGAAACACCACACAATCGCGATATCGCGAGCGGTTATTGCTCATCTCCGCACCTCACTGGCATTCACCGATTGCGCCACTACCTCTTCCAGCGTCACCTCGACATCGGCACGTTTCGGCAGCAGCGTCACAGGATCAAAGAGATAGCTGTAATGTGCGCGCACCTCCCGCACCAGACATAGGGTGCCGGGATACAACTCCCCGAAGAAGAACAGCACCTGGTGCGGCGCTTGCTTCAGCATGCCGATATCATGTGTGGGATAAAGCAGCGACTGCAGCCAGGCGACATTCTCCTTCACCCCCTGCTGGTAGAAGGTCGCGGTAAAACTGATCTTCCGCGCATCACCAGCCACGAACTGGTAGCGCGGATGACTCATCCCCGGCACCACCATGGTGGCGTAGCTGGCCGATTTACCGTCTACGATATCGTTGGGATTATATTGAAACGCTAGCCGTTCGCGGGTGACGGCATCCACCAGGTAGGCGGTTAATGCTTTCGTCTGTGCCATATTAACCTCCTAACGATTGTCATAGTTGCGAATGCGGCGTTCACTCATATCGCGATATACCGCGCGGGCTATCTCTCGACCATCCAAAGTGACTACCATGTCACCCGGAGTATTGCCACCCAGCGCGTCTAACTTGCTGGCGATTAACTCCAGTAGATCACGTATGGGCTCATTATTAGATGGCACGGTAGTAACCTGTTGCTGTTGCCGCACTGGTACCGGCATGATAGGCCGTATGGCTGGTGTGCTCGCTACCACCGGTGCCAACGTCGGTGGCATAATAGCTGGCAGATTATTGCCAAAGGCAAACGCCTGCTGCATCGCCAACGCTGGTAAATGCGAAGCTTTGGCAATCCCACGACTCATGGTGTCGAGTACCGAGAAGCCGGATTGCGTCAGCATAGAGAGCGGTCCCAACTCAGCATCGGAATGCGGTAGCAACTTGCCCAGTTTGTCGAGACCAGCCTTCAAGGCATTAAAAGGAGCCATGGCAGCCTGCTTGATACCATCCGCCAGACTCTCCATAAGCTTTTTACCGGACTCAAGTGCATTGGGAATAATGTTCTGGAATCCGGTGAGTATATTTTGCAATGCTCCTGCAGCGGCATTCTTCACCCCATCCCAGGCATTAATCGCCCAACTCTTCACCCCGGCCCAGGCGTTCCATGCCGCGCCGGAGATACTATTCCACACGCCGTTGATAGTATTGCCCACCACCTGCATGGCATTTCCCAGCCAGGGGTACTGCGCGGAGATCTCGCTGACCGCATTACTACTGGCCGCCTTGCAGCGATCCCAGAGCGACCCATGCCCATTAGCGATTGCCCCCCAGGCACCGACAGCGATATTCTTCGCCAGCTCCAGATTCTTCCCGTGGAAGTTCACATACGCAGATACGCCGGACTTGATCCCTTCCCAGGCCTGACTGGCTCCATTCTTAATACCGTTCCAGGCATTGTTGCACCAGCCCCCCACGGCAGCAGCACCGGCCTTCACGCCATCCCAAATAGCACCACCCGCACTCTTCATCCATCCCCATGCTTTCCCGAGGAACCCTTTGATGGCATCCCAGTTTTTATACACCGCCAGCGCGATCCATCCCAACGGCCCGAGAATAACCGCCAATATAGTTGGCCCCCAGGCTTTGAGGAATGAGACGACGCCGGTGAATACCGAGACCGCTGACTGCTTGAGTCCATTCCAACAGCCCAGCAAAAACGCCTTAATGGCATCCCAGTTCTTCCAGACTAATATGCCAATGGCGATCAAGGCGATGATTGCCAGACAGATTAAACCTATGGGGCCAGTAGCAATGGTCATCGCAGCACCAAAAGCGCTAGTGGCCACAGTTGCCACCCAGGTGGCCGCCGCCCCCGCCAGCATTACCCCACGCTGGACGAGTAATACTGCCATAGCAGCCGCACTTCGCGCCTGTAGCGCCACCCACTGCGCCCCTTGCGCCACCAGCGCGCCCACCGCGCGCCACCCGGCGACGGCATACTGCGCGGTGCTGATCGCCGCCATGCGGATAGCCTGCCAGGCGCCGGTGATCCCACCGATAAAGCTCGACCAGGAGGTGCTGACGATGGTCTGAATCTGATTGATGGTGCGCACCAGACTGATCGAGCCGGCCATCTGCAAGCCCATGACGAAGTTGCTGATAATGCGCGCGCCGGCGATGGTGGCCTGAATTCCGGTCTGGATCAGCGCCGGGCCGAAGATCGTTCCGAGGACAATCGCGGCCCATTTCACGACAGACGAGATGGTGCCCCAATGCGTGACGAACACGTTGCTGACCACCGTCATCCCTTCCCGCAACCGACCGTAGTCCGTAACGCGTTGAAGACCTACCCAAAAACATACTATTCCGGGGCTGCCGTCACCTTTTCTACCGACAAAACTTCCTTGCTTAGCCACAAGTCTTACCATCTCCAACAAAGTCGGAGGCATTTCCGGTGGACTCTTATGTGTTTCGATTACCATTACAGATTTCCATTCTGAATCATCAAAAACCACCGTGCAGGGCAAATCCGGACACGTTCTCCCTAGGCTGCCGAATGACGTCGATGTAGTAACATTTTTTCATCTTCCTGAGGGCACAGATCAACGGGTATTTGCGGAGCCACATTTAGCCTCAAAATGAACCATAAATGCCATTGTATAACCACCTAAAATACTCACCAATTTCCGCCATAATTCAGCCTTCTGGCACCAGAGTGGCACCAAAAAATTACAAACATCACCCCGGCCCCAGTATCCCAATTACGGGATGGCGGGATCGGGGTGTTTTTGTTTTCTCACGGTTCTGTCAGAACTCGCTGTTGTCGTCATGTTAAGAATGGAATTTATGCAGTAAAAATGCAATGAATGTCTATTGATTTCCTTGCGCGTGAGTGGTAGAGTAAGCTTAAATGGGACTGTATGATAAACAGCGCCATCCTTCTATTTGATGAAATTCGCTGAATACAGATCGGAGATGATGATGGATAGAATTCGCGTTGGTATGGTAGGTGTCAGTAATTTCGGGGCATGTCGGAGAGTGCTCCTGCGTGATACCGAGATGTTTACCATCGTTGCCTGTTTCGACTACTCGAATGAGGCACTGGAGGCGGCACAAGCCGAGGAAGGCTGTGTGGTCGTTGCCAGCTATGATGAGTTATTGGCACAGGATATTGAGGCCATTGTGATCAGCACTGGGGCTGATTCGCACGCGGACTATGCCATACGAGCAGCACAAGCAGGAAAGCACTTCTTTGTCGAAAAGCCGCTCTGCACCAATATGGATGAGTTGACTGCGCTACTGACTGCGGGCGAAAAAGCTGGAGTTGTCATGGGTATGGGACATTCCGACTTGGATACTCCCATTGATGCTATCGTGAGTGATTATCTGGCTTCGGGCAGATTAGGCACCATCGTGGCGGTGGAGATAACCACCTGCCATGGCGGGGGCTGGTACCCTTCTGCCTGGCGATTTGACCCGGCAAAGAACCCGGGAGGTATGCTCTTTCAATGTGGTGTACATAGTCTTCACTGGTTACAAACAGTATTCGGTTCGGTACGGGAAGTCTCGGCGATGATGCGGTATGATATGAATCCGAATACTAAAACCTCCGATGCCACCACTGTGCTGTTGCGTTTGGATTCTGGCTTACTCGCGACGTTGCATGCTTATCATGTGACGGCTTACCATCATTTTCGTTTCATCTATGGGACCAGAGGTAACCTCTATATCTATGAATACCCCGAAGCGGTCTTCTTCCAGGAACGCTCCGAAACCGGGCATGAAGAAAAGGTATCGGTACCGTTACCTCCAGCGCAGACGATTTCAAGCCGGATGAACATGATCAGTTGGGCAAAGGCTATCCGCGGGGAGGGCACACCTGCACCAAGTATTTACGATGGCGCACGCGCTGTAGCTGCGGTCTTTGCCGCCGCCGAATCCGCCGTAACCCGGTGCGTTGTTACTATCCCAGAAAGCATTATCGCACCAAAGTAATGACAGTCTGATCAACCAGTATGGAGTGAAGATGATTACACCTAAACAAGATGAACAGTTGATGCCAGATCCGCGCACGCATATTTATAACGAAACAGCCAGGCCGGATTTAGAAGCGAACCTGGCTACCCGATATGCGTTGGCCAATGGGTATCTGGGTATTCGTGGCACGCATGAAGAGATGCCGGAATGGGCCTCGGCGGGTTTCTTTGTCGCGGGAACCTATTGCGCAGCGCCAGCAGCGCTGGTGCCTATTCATTCGCCAGCGCATATTCTGACTCATCCGACGAGGATTCTACCCGAACGTCATGCCGACTACATCAGCCTGACGACGATGCCGAATCTGCCGAATCCGGTTGCTGTTCGATTGACACTGGGCGGTGAGCTGATCTCATTGGACAATGTTGCCATATTGGCATGTGAGCGGGTATTACATATGGAAGATGCCCGCCTCACCCGTCGAATGGTTATCCGCAATTCCGCGGGGCAACGTGCGACGATTGACTCTGAACGCGTGGTGAGCTGGGCGAATCCACAGCTGATCATATTTCGTTATCAGGTGCAGGTAGACGATGCTAACGTGGACGTAACAGTGGAGCCATATATTGCGGCGCAGGTGAGCAATATGCGTGGCATTCGCCTTTTTACGGTAGCAGAGGAACATTGCGCACCGCACTTGAATCTGCTGCTGGCGCACATAGCAGAGCCGGAGCAGCAGGTGGCCATTGTGCAGGCGTACAATGTGTACCGCGAAGGACGTACCGTCACCCTGGAGGTAATCGTCGCTGTCGATCAGAAGTCGTTGGACGATGCGCAGCAAATGGCCCAGGATGGGTTGGCTACCGGGTATATGGCCTTGTATGAAGAACACTTGGTGGCGGTTCAACAAGTGCAACAACGAGTAAAAGTAGACCTGGAGGCTGATGTCTTAAGTGTCCAGGGCTTTAAGTTCAACCAATTGCATTTGGAGATGGCGCTATGTCCAGATAACCCAGCAGTCAGTGTCCCCATTAAAGGTCTCACCGGCGAGGGCTATCGGTTCATGGTTTTCTGGGATACGGATTTCCATCTATTCCCATATTATCTGCTGACAAATCCAACGCAAGCGCGCAACTTGATCATCTATCGCTACAATCAGTTGCCTGCTTATCGGCGGTTTGCCCAATTCTGGGGATATGCTGGGGCGCAAGTTCCATGGGAAACCGGGAGCAGTGGTGAGGAAGAAACGGCACCATGGCTATGCCTGCAGGAGCGTGAGATACATATCTCCGCCGATGTAGCCTATGCAGTTAAACTTTATGACGAGTGGACCACCGACGCTAGCGTATTAATCCACTACGGCGCGGAGATCGTCTTTGAGACCGCCCGTTTCTACGCCAGTCGTGTAATATGGAATGCTGAAGGTAATCGTTATGAGATCAGAGACATCGGTTGTCCGGATCAGTATCACACCTTTGCGGATAATAATGTATTCATTAGTCGCATGGCCCGTTTCAATTTGGAGTACGCAGCCAGCCTGGGCGCAGACCCGCGCTTGGCAGGAGTACGCGAAAAGTTGCTTGTCGGGGACGACGAGGTTGCCAATTTTCAACATATCGCTAAGTATCTCTACATCATTCAGCCTGATGATGAGGGGATTATCGAAGAATTTGATGGTTTTTTCGCGTTGTCATCCGATCTACGTGGGATAAGTGAACACAATTGCAGCCACACGCAGGCGGTAAAACAACCGGATGTGCTGGCGTTGTATCTTCCATTTCACGCAGATTATTCGCCGGAGGTGCTGCAGCGCAACTGGTATTATTATCAGGCACGTACCAGCCACGGCTCATCATTGAGCCTCCCTGGCATGGGGTTGGCGGCTGCGCTGGCGGGTCTTCCTGACGAAGCAGCCGACTATTTCCTGCGTTCATCACGTATGGATCTGGACGATGTGAATGGCAACACCAATCTGGGCGTTCACCTTGCCGGGTACGCGGTACTCTGGGAGACCCTTTCCTTTGGGTTCAGCGGTTTGCGCCTCTATCGCGATCGAATTGAATTTGCCCCGCATTTCCCGCGACGATGGGGGAAGATAAGCTATAGATTCACCTGGCATGGTAGTCTTCTCCACGTTACTGTCACTGCTGATAGTCTGCAGATCACCTCAATGGCTACCAATTTGTGCGAGGTTCCAGTGCAGGTAATCGGCAGCGAACTTTATTCACTAGCTATCGGAGAGGAGTATACCGTTGCCTATTGATACGACTAAACCCTTTGATATCACCTTCATTGGCCATGTGTGCTATGATGAAATCACCCCCTTTAATGGGACAACTACTGTGGCTCCTGGTAGCGCAGTTTTGTGTGGGGCGGCGGTTTCTTCACGGGTAGGAGCACGGACTGCGGTCGTAACCCGTATGAATCCAGCCGATGTCGATATCATTGAACCGCTACGTGCCGCTGGCGTTAAAATTGCGATTACTCCATGCGAAGTAACCACTTTCGCCCGCGTTGTCCACCCCTCTACCAATGTGGATGAACGCCGACTCTACGTAATACGAGACTCCGGCCCATTTACGATGGATGATATTCCGCATGATCTGCATAGTGGCATCATCCATCTGGCAGGTATTTCCAACCATGAGTTCACGATGCCCTTCATCCAGGAGCTGAAGCAACGAGGGTACTCACTTTCTCTGGATATGCAGAGCTTTGTGCGCGTCATTGGACCGGAGCGGCAGATTGTTTTCAGTGATTTCCCCTTAAAACGTGAGGTAGTGGCGTTACTGGATGTGGTTAAACTCGATATAGTCGAAGCAGAGCTTCTCACAGGAACCAGTGATTTAGTGCGCGCCGCCCGAATTATCACCGAGTGGGGCGCGAATGAGGTATTGATAACCGAGCAAGCTGGTGCAACGTTGGCAGTGAACGGCCAGGTGTGGTCGGCTCCTTTCACAAATCGCAGTACTATAGGGCGTACCGGACGTGGTGATACCACCATGAGCGCCTACCTGTCACGCCGTATGACGCACACGCCTATCGAGGCGCTACGCTTTGCCGCCGCGCTAGTCTCGGTAAAGATGGAAAAGCCCGGCCCATTTGCCGATACCATCAGTACCGTAGAGCAACGCATGAACGATATTCATGCATTGGAGTGCCACTACCCCGTTATTTTTCCGTCGGTAGTACAATCCCCTGCATGATGATTCGTTGGCAGGTGACGAAAACTATTAATGTGGGGATGGAAGCGAGCACATAAGCGGCGAATCTGATCGGTTGGGATGCCCAGTCCATCTGTTGCAGGTAAACCATCATCGTCCACATCTTCGGGTTAGGACAGAGGATGAAGGCGAAGGCGAAGGCGGAATAGGCACCGATGAAGGTTCCCAATGCCATATAGGCCAGGAAAGGCTTGACCAACGGCATGGTGATACGCCAGAAGATGACCAATTCGCTGGCGCCATCCAGTTCTGCCGCCTCATACAAGTCTTGCGGGAGGCCGTCGAACATCCCCTTCAACAGGAAGATACTGAATCCGTTGGCCATGCCCGGCAATACCAGCGCCCAGAAGGTATTGAGCAAGCCCAGCTCGCGAAGTAGCAGGAAGTTGGGGATCATTGCTATCTCTGCCGGGAAGGCCATCGTTGCCATCAGGAAGAGCAGCAGTTTATTCGTTGACTTCAGGTTAAAGCGCGAGAGTGCATATGCGGTAACCGGATTGACGGTGAGGGTAACAAGAAGTGAAAGCAGGATGAAGATTATCGTGTTGAAGAACGAGCGTCCGTGCAGTAGCAGGTAATCGATCACAGACCGGTAGTTTCTGGTGACAAATTCAGTACGAATCTTCCCGGCATTGGTCGTTGCATCAGTTACCATCACTTGAATCGTGGGCGGGAAGATGGCCGCCGCATCGACATATTGGGTGCCGTAGGTCTTATTGATAGCGGAAGTCGTGCCGTATTTCGCCATCAGCCAGTTACGATAGCGTGACTCGGCGGTATCCAGGTATAGACTGGTGGCGGGAGCGTTCTGTCCCTTACCGACAAAGTCATTCCATTCTCCCATTGCTATGGTATCGGTTAGTGGAGTCTCTGCCGGAAGTGAAATGTCATCGAATGACACGGCACTCACCGTAGGATGCGCTTTCAGGTAGAGAGAAATATCCTGCTGGAAACGATCACGTAAAAAGCGATGCCAGGCGGACAGCGCTGTTTGGTCCGCCCGGATAAACCAGATGGGAACCTCTTTACGGATACATTCTTCCCATGCCTTCTGGAATTCTGCCGATGCTTGCACTGGGTACTGCAGCGGCATGTCTATCGAATCGAAGGAGGTGTAAGTCGTCCCTAATTTGGTATTGATAGTCGCAATATCAGCTCCGTGTTTAGTGCGTAAACTGGTGGGCCAGATGGATTCTATCGCCACAGGTACCAAGCGCTCCAGCGGCTGGCGTTTTTTGAAGGCGAGGAAATCGGCCATACGGTCGTCTATCTGTGGCTGATACCAGCGGGCATTCCAGAATTCCTGCGGCGGAGACAGTGCTTGGAGATCTGCTAGCTGGGTGCCATATTTCTGTTGGATGGACGCCACACTCTGGTACTGCGCAAATATGGCGGCGCGATATTCTGTCACCATGGGATGGATACCATAAGTGCGCGAGTCCCACTGTGCTCCGCGGGCTACCGTAATGGTGTAATTCACCGGTAAAGCTGCTACGAAAGTATTATAATCGGCGACTTCTTCAGCGCTTGCCGGTGAAGGCAGTGCCATCTCTTTCATGGCCGCCACATTCTTCCGGGCTACCTGATTGTAGAATGTCACATCGTAATTCGACTGCTGTTCGATATACTTCATGGTTAGCATCTTCTGCTGTGTGAAATATACCGGAATCAGATCGTATGATTGAGCATCCAAATTACTCTTAAACGAATTAGAGACCATCACCATGAAGGGGAGAAGCATGGTAATGCCACCGCCGATGAGCAAAATATACATCAGCGTGAAGGCAGAGCGGGATGACCAGGATTTACGACCGACTTTAGAGATATGTGCCATTATTTGTTCCTATTCACTCTTTGATAATTTGAACTGCACCTTGGAAAGGTAGCGTAGTTGGAAGATAGTGAAACCGATAAGCAAGGAGGCGAGAATCCACCCCATAGCAGTAGCATATCCATAGCGAAGATACATGAATGCATTACGCCAGATTTCCAGCCCCACGACGACTGTTTTCTCCGCTGGCCCACCGCCGGTCATAATCCAGATCGGTTCGAACGATTTGAAGGCGCCGATAGATGCCCCGACAAAGTTGATAATTAACAGGGGTTTCAAGTAGGGTATTGTGATATGCCTGAGTTTGGAGAAGAATCCGGCGCCGTCGATCTCCGCCGCCTCGTAATATTCATCCGGCACCTGTTGCAACGCCGCCAGGTAGATGATACTCCCGGGTCCCACACTAGCCCAGACTCCTGGTAGGATAATCCAGAGCATCGCCAGCTTGGGATCGGTGAGGAACTTCTGGGTGGGAATATGTAACGCCGCCAGTGTCTGGTTCAGTACACCGTATTGCGATGGATCATATAGTTGCATCCAGAGTAACATGATGACTATGCCGGTGGTTACAGATGGCAGGAAGTAGATGATGCGGATGAAGAGGGAACCACGAGGAATTTCACGCAGCATCAAGGCCAGGATCACCGGGGCAAAGAACCCGAGGCCAATGGTGAGTACTGCAAAGATCAGGCTATGCCACATAGCCTCCCAAAATTCGGTGGCAAAGAGAACGTTGCCGAAGTTCTGAACCCCCAACCACTGGCTACCCAGCAGCAGCTGGTAATTCTGAAACGCTATCACCGAGCCGCGGCTCAATGGGTAATATTGAAACAGGAGCACCGCGCCTAATGCGGGAGCCATGATCGCCCAGGCGATCAAGGTGCGCCGAAATGCGGTTTTTGACCGCTGATTGGGGGTTGCCAACGCTTCGCCATACATCGCCAGGGTGTATTTGAACATAATTGCGAAAATTATCAGCGAACAAATGACGCAGATTAGCGCGACAGTATCGCGTTTGTTTCGTTCGGCCGGAGGGATAGTTCCGATTAAGCGTTCGTTGGTACGCGCCACATTCTCGCTGAGTAGCATTTTTACCTGACTGGTCTCAGGATTATCCATCATCTTGATGAGATCCCATCCCTTATCCATCTCATTATATATCTGCTGGGCATTCTTGCCATATGGTTCCGGGTGAGCGCTTTCCAGGGCTTTTTCATAAATTTCTTCCCAGTCGGGGGGCACATCATGTAAATATTCGGTGTAGCCGAATTCGCGAAGGTAGGCAGGATTCAGGTACTTGGCATAGCCACCGTCGACAAATATTCGGGTGGTGATACGTTTGGCGACTTCAGAAGATCGGAAGCGGATATATGCCCATGCGGCGTCTTTTTTCGCCTGATCTTTTATGGTGCCGTTTATCGCTAGCATCGTGGAGTTCAATTCGGCAGAACTGATGCCCGTCGGGCCAGCGGGTACTAGAGCCACCCCGATGAGTGTGGGGTCGATCGGGCCAGCCATCTGCATATCTGTCATGTAGTTGGTGGAAAATGCCTGTTTCCCCTCGCTCCAGGTATCGACACCGGGGGGCGGGCAGACACCATGGAAGAGGCTCTTCTTACTTTCCAGATCTGCCACCGAAAAAGAATGACCATTAGGACATTTTACTTGATTAGCACTCGGTTCAATGGCGTAATGCTTTTCACAGGTTGGGCAAATTACCCATGGTCCTTTCACGATTTTCCAGGCGAACTGGTAGCCAATTACGGCTTTGTCGTCACCATAGGCTGCAAACCACTCTTGTGACCCCGGCTCCTTTTGCTTCAGGATTTCGCTTCCTGCGGACCAGAGAATCCAGGTAAGCCGCCAGGTGTTCTCAATATTATAGCCGTAGATACCTTTGCCGGGGCGTGGGTCAGTCACTTGCACGCAGTTGTCGTAAAACTCGTCCCACGTTTTTGGGGCACGCTCTGGCAGGCCCGCATTGCGGAGCACATCCTTGCGATACTGCATCGTCATAGCATAGAGCATCGGGGGCAGACAGTAGGTATGCATATTGCCATCCGGGCCTATGCGCCGGGCTACATCCCATAATCGTTCCGTGGGGATGGTGCGTGCTAACTCTTCTTTACCACCGGGGGCGTTCTCCCAGGCGGTAAAATAATCATCCAATGGTAACAGAAAGCCTTGGCGAATAAAGGAATCGGACTGGCGGAAATTCACATTCAGCACATCCGGCGCTACACCGCCGGCCATGGCCATCAACGTATCGGTATCCTGCGCCATTCCTGCTGCGCCCGCACCAGGAACTTTCAGGAAGGAGAATGGTTTCAATCCCACATTTGGGTAGCGCTTCATAAACTCTTGCGCGACGGCTACATTAGCCTTAGCGCCAATATCGTAGGCATCCGTCGCAGGCGGTAATCCATAGACAGTGATGTCCACTGGTTTTCCACCATTAACCTTGCCTGGTAAACCGGGGATATCGTTTGCCTGTGCGATCTGGAGAAAGCAACCCAGACTGACAGACAATAATAAAAACTTAAAAAATCGCATAGCGCGCTCACTTTTTACCTATTGAGTGGATAATCTATTAAAGGATATATGAATTGTCTAAAAAATGACTTCATCATCACCTTTTTATCATTCATTAGATATTACATCTATTATCTGATATCGCCAATGGATAAAAAATGCGTATCTACTGGAATATTTCTTCATAGGTCAGGTTATGGCAGGTCAGATAGCCCAGGGGAAACTGGGCACCCCTATAAATAGTGCAATTAATCCAGTGTGGACGCGTAATTTTTCTAGTGAAGAATTCATCTCTTCATGTTATAGTTATTATTGAAAATCATCTCCATTGTATAATGAGTGAAAGGGGAAATTATGTCCGACCATTTAGTAACAAGTTGGCCGGTTTTAACCAGTTATGATAGCGACCATTTGCGGCGGATAGCGTTGCCGCTGGGTGGTATCGGGACAGGAACGATCTCTTTGGGCGGGCGGGGTGATCTGCGCGACTGGGAAGTGATGAATCGCCCGGCGAAAGGCTATACGCCCATTAATACGTTTTTTGCGCTTTATGCCCGTTCGGCTAATGGCGAAGCGGTGACGCGTGCGTTGGAAGGACCTATCGATGTGGCGGATTATGAAGGCCCTTTTGGCTGCACGGTGCCCAATCACGGTTTGCCGCGTTTTGCGCATTGTACGTTCCATACCGCCTATCCCTTCGGCCAGGTACATCTATCAGATGAGGCGATGCCGTTGGAAGTGCGACTGCAGGCATTCAACCCGCTCATCCCGGGCGATGCTGACGCTAGCGGTATCCCGGTGGCGGTGTTGCGCTATGTGCTAAAAAATTCTACCGCGGAAACAGTCACCGCGAGTATTTGCGGCAACGTGCCCAATCTGGCTGACGCCGGAGGCGAGCAGGTTAATACGTTGCGTGAAAGCGGTGACGCGCGCGGAATTTTTATGACGGTAGAGAATGGCGATACCGGGGCAGAGCAGTACGGATCAATGGCCTTTGCCGCATTAGCGGAAGATGTAACCCGGCGGCGCACGTGGTCCGACCGTACCGCGTGGGGCGGCGCATTGCTCGATTTCTGGGATGATTTCAGCGTTGACGGAAAGTTGGACGATCGTGAACTGGTCGGACAGAAGAACCCATTGAGCTCGGTCGCAGCAATGGTAGAAGTGCCGCCATATGAGGAACGCGCCATAACCTTCCTTATTGCCTGGCATTTCCCGAATCGCATCACATGGACGCCGTCAGCGGAAAAAGTCGAGGCTACCACCCCTGCCGAACCACATAAAAATTCCGACTGCATTGGGAACTATTACACTACGCAGTATACAGATGCCTGGGATGTGATTGCCCAGGTGGCCAGTACGTTGCCTGCATTGGAGGCACAGACCCTGCGCTTCGTCCGCAGCTTTTGTGACAGCGATCTGCCGACTGTGGTAAAAGAGGCGGCGCTGTATAACCTGAGCACATTGCGCACACAGACGTGTTTTCGCACGGCCGATGGATATTTCTACGTGTGGGAAGGGTGCGGCGACACTGTAGGGAGCTGCCACGGTTCCTGTACCCATGTTTGGAATTACGAGCAGGCTACCGCCTTCCTTTTTGGAGATTTGGCCAAGCGCATGCGGGAAATCGAGTTTGCCCACGCCACCTGCGATAATGGCCTGATGTGCTTTCGTGTCAATTTGCCGCTCGCCCGCGCGACGGATTGGACCTATGCCGCCGCCGATGGGCAAATGGGCTGCCTGATGAAGTTGTATCGCGACTGGCAACTTTCCGGTGATGACGCCATGTTGCGACGCCTCTGGCCTCATGCCCGCAAAACGTTGGAGTTCTGTTGGATTCCCAACGGCTGGGATGGCGATCAGGACGGCGTGATGGAAGGCTGCCAGCATAACACTATGGACGTGGAGTATTTCGGACCGAATGGCCAGATGAGCGGCTGGTACCTGGGGGCATTGCGTGCCAGCGAAGAGATGGCGCGTTATTTGGGAGAGATTGAATTCGCCGCTCGCTGCCGCTCTCTCTTTACACAGGGCAGCCAATGGGTGGATGAGCATCTCTTTAATGGTGAGTACTATGAACAGCAGGTACGTCCTCCTATGGACAAAGATAATATCGCGCCCAGCTTGATTGTTGGCATGGGAACCGGCAATTTGGCGGAACCGGAATTTCAACTCGGTGCAGCTTGTTTGGTCGATCAATTGGTTGGTCAATGCTTGGCACATATTTGCGGGTTGGGCTATTTGTTGGATGCGGCGCATGTTCGCACCACGTTGCAGAGTATCATGCGCCATAACTTCCGCACGTTACGTGGACACTTCAACTATCTGCGCACCTTTGCACTGCAAGACGAATCAGCCCTACTGATGAGCACATATCCGCGTGGCGATCGTCCGGTTTCCCCCTTCCCATATAGTAATGAAATTATGACCGGCTTTGAATACACGGCAGCCGTTCATATGTTGTACGAAGGCATGCATGATGATGCACTTACTGTCATCACTGCCATTCGCCAACGCTATGATGGCCGCAAGCGAAGCCCCTTTGATGAGGCAGAGTGCGGCCACCACTACGGGCGCGCCATGATGAGTTGGGGCGCCGTGCTCGCCCTTACGGGGTTTCATTTTTCGGCGGTGGATATCACTATTACCTTTGCGGCTAAAGAGGGACGGTGTTTTTGGTCAAATGGCAACGCCTGGGGTAGTTGCACTCAACGGAATGACGCTGAAGGCATCGCCATATCTATTCAAGTACTGTATGGCAACCTGGTGTTACAGCATATTAAAATCAGCGGCTTTGGCAGTCATTCTACCGCGTCTAGTCAGACGATCGTTACTGGCGAGATCTTCAATTGTCTGGTAAAACTGGAGCAGGTTGGGGTAGCGAATGACTCCTGATTTTTCAGCAAATTATTCCAGTAAATACGCCTTGATTATCCATTGGCGTGCACTGTCAAAGGCTGTAAACTCTGATTATGCGAGATACGATATGTATTTTGCCGAAGAGAGGAAGAGATGATTAGTTACTTCAATCGCTTGTTCTACCTGATTACCGGCCTGCTACTGGCCTTGTCGATGCCGCAGTTGCTTCGTGCAGAAGAGGTAAAGATTGCCGGACGCGTAGCTACCAAAGTAGTTGCTACCGGTCCTAACGGTGGGATAGCATCGGTACGGGAACCGAATGCTTTACCGGGTCGTTACCGTGTGGTATATGAAGTCGGGGTGATGCCGGACGCCCCCAGTGACAACAGGCATTTTAATGTCGTTATCGAAGCCGCTGGCGTCGGACGTTATGCCATGACGGATTACTACAAAGTTAATTTTCCTGCCGATGGTTCCCCACTGACAATCACCCGGGAGTTTGAATTATCCAAGCCTACACCATTCTATTCCTCTCTCAACTGGTGGGTTGGCATTGATTCGATGACTATGTTGGTGTATAGCTCGAAACTGGAGCGAATTGACAAAGGGGCCGCCCTGCTGGGTTTTCAGGCGCGTAAGTTGTTATATACTCCGGGAGAGAAAGCTTTCGTCGATGCTATTGTCGCCAATGGGACGGATCGTCATGAGAATTTAACGTTGGCGGTCACGGTGATGAAAGAGTTCAAGGTGTTACAGACACTGAAGCCAGTGACAATATCCTTGGAAGTTGGCGAAACAAAAACAGTGGAAGTCCCGCTCCCTACCATGCGTGATGAGTATGGATATTCAATAATTGGGACGCTTTCTGCGGGCGAAACTGTCATGGATACACGGAGCGACGTCTTTAATGTGGCTGATAACGTCTGGAAAGTCGCATTAGGTTCGGCTACGTTGACAATCAATAATGGCGGTTCCTATAAGGGTAGCCATGAAACCAACTTACAGGACTTGGCAAAGAGTCGGAACAAATATATCAACTGGTGGGAATGCGATTTCTGGGCACCTGATGATTGGGGCGATCTCAACCCGAAAGAGGATCATTGGGCGGGTGGCCAGACGGGATATCTGGAAAGTGGTCCGACCCTGAAAGAGTTTATCCGATTGGCCAAGGCTAATGGTATTCGCTCTATCACCTACGGGAAGCATAATGCCTGTGCGCAATCCGGGTGGGAACTGGCGCGTAAACATCCGGACTGGTTCTATATGGATCAGCTTGGTCAACCCTATGGTGTATATGATGCCTGGGCGCTACAGAATTGGAATGCCCCTGAACGCTTCACATCAACAGCATTTCAGCAGAAATTCAAACCTTACCCGTGGTACTACTTATACGCCAACTTCACACGTATTGATGTGTTGGACTATGGCATCGATCAGATGGCCTTATCGGCGAAAAACTTTGGTTGGGATGGCGTTCGTTTTGACGGTCACTGGAGCGCGGGGAATGACGACATGTCTACCCGTAATATTCAGCGGATGAAAGAACGCATCTGGGCTGTTCATCCTAACTTCCTCTTCGGATATAATGATAACACCCCGCATACTGCATCTACGGAATACCTGACCAGCAAAGAGTACCTGGAACGAAGTGCCGGGTACGGGCATATGATGAACGAGCAAATTCGCAACTACTCTTCAACAGCTGATGGATTAAGATATAGCACGTGGAGTGCATATGCTGAAGGAATGCTAGCGGATGTTGCGATCATTCGTAAGAATGGTGCAACTTATCATTGTATATTGGATAATAGAGATAACTATTACAAGTATGTCCTCTGTACCGTCGCGGGGGGGCATACTGTTTATGGTGATCATTTGACCGCGCCAGGAAGCCCGAACTGGGGACGTTTCCTTACGCAGTGGTCGGGGCCAGTATGGGATGTAATGTTAAAGGGTGTCCCGGCTGAAGATCGAGTCGAGGTGAAGGCTAATTCTCCCATATGGTGGGACAAATGGATCACTGAACGCCCTGTCGATAACAAAACTTACCAGCGGATCGTCCACCTTATAGTTCCACCAGGGGTTGATAAGATCCCCGATAGTAAGCGTTCCGACCCGGTTACTAATGTCGTAGTACGCACGAAAATTGCAAAAATTGGTACTTTAAGTGGCGCTTACTTGCTGGATACTGACACTAGCGATGAACCGACCAAACTGGCCGTCACTATGGATGGGGAGTGGGCGCAGGTGACGGTGCCCAAAGTCACTGGATGGAGCATGATAGTTTGGGAATTCTCCGGTAATTATATACGTACGGCGGCGCCAGCAAACATTACAGGACGTCCGGACCCAGCAAAGATCACCGAAGCGGAAAAAATGACGGCCAAGCCCGCGCCGAAGGATCCGCTTCATCCCAATGAAGACCCAACGGGAGCAGGCGCAACGATTCTTAAAGAAGCGGAGAGTTTGCCCGCTGCTGATGATAACGCACTTATTATCGAGGATAAAGACGCCTCAAATGGCAATGCGCGTCGTTTGGATGGCTTATGTGCAGGTCGCTCATCTCCTTTCGGGCATAACGCCTATGTCAGCATTCCTGCTGGGCATTACCGAGCCAGCTACCGTATCAAAATTGAAGACAAAAACAAGGATACTAAGATGCATCTCTATGCGTCCTGGAAGGTCAAGGACGTCGATGCAATTACGCAAATCGTCAATATTGTCCCCGCTGATTTCAAAGAATCTAATGTCTACCAGGATTTTAACTTTGATTTCGATTTCCCGGGAGATGTTACGTTGTACCTGTCCGGGGGTTGGAATGGCTCTGGTAAGCCAGGTGCGCTCATCGTAGATTACACCACCTTAAAATTGCTGGAAATATATAGCGACGTAAAAGTTGAAGAGGCAAGGAAGAATAAGGATAAGCCGCTACGCACCGATTTGGTTCCAGGTGTGGTAACTGATCCGGAACTTTTCAATGACATGGACGCTCCAGCCGATGCGACTCCTGCCGAGAAGAAGACAATACTCCCGCAACATCCGAAACGTGATGCCTTTACTGCCGCCCCGGTGCGTGTGCTGATCGTCAATGGTATGCATTCCGAGGTTTACGATGTGACTTCTGGCTTACCCCACGATTGGAATATCACGAATCTGTTTGCCGGGCGGGATCCTGACCAGTATATAAAACAATACCCAGAGCGGTTGGAGCAGCTTTACGCTTACCATGCTGTCGTATTGGTGAATGTAGATGCTGGCGCACTAGGATACGAAAAACGGCGGCAACTGAAGCAGTTTATAGCCAGCGGTGGTGGTCTATTCATCCTGGGTGGTATGCATTCCCTCGGACAGGGGCAGTTTAAGAATACCTTCCTGGAAGATATGATGCCCGTGGAAGTCGCTCCAGCGCGTGACATTAAACAGGCAGATAAGCCCTTGCAGCTACTCCCGGCGAAAGAAGGATTGGCAAAGTCATTACCTGCGGATACATGGAAAGAGGCGCCAGCCTTCCTCTACTGGCGGCATGTCGTTAATCCCAAACAGGATTCCGTGGTACACCTTTATGCAGGTACAGAACCGGTCTTATTAACCAATAGGTATCAACTGGGACGGGTCGCTGTCTTCACAGGTACTGTGTTAGGTGAGCCGGTAGGCAAAGAACAGCCCTTCTGGAAATGGAGCGGTTGGCCGCTGCTGGCAAATGCAACCATGAAGTGGGCAGTAGAGGGAGAGGCAGTTACTACCAAAAAACTAGTGCTTGAGGCACCAGTTTCACTAGCGCCAGGAGTCAATACCTTTGTAATTAATGTAAATGGCAAAGTGACCACGGAAGATGCAACCTGGACAATTACCCCGGATGTGACACCACACCCCACCGGCAACGGACGTGTGATCACTTTTCCGGCGGCAGCAACTCCGGTTAAATATTCCATCTCAGTGACGTGCAATGGCGAAACAGCCCACCCGATCGTCGTCTGTGTTTCAATCCCTTATGTAACGGCTACTAAAGTCGATATTGGTACAGCCGAGACAAAAGGAGCAGAATATCGGCAGGGGATGTGGTTTACCGTAGGCACTGAGCCGATTACTGTCACCCACCTGGGACGAATTGCCCAGGGCACAGGGATAGAAAATGGAGAAATAAAGCCCATAGCAACAATGACTGGCACCCATAATATGAGACTGTATTCAAAAAATGGTGATGCAGTTCGTGCTGTTGTTGATCTTACCATGACTACTGGTATATTGGTGGGCGATTTCAAATATGCAGCGCTGTTGAAGCCAGTAACACTCGCTGCAAATACTGACTACTATATCGATTCACAGGAACACACCGATGGCGACGCGTATTATCAGGTGCCTACGACGGTTACTACGACAGCGGTCGCAGTGGTTAAAGGTGACCAATATAGCGGTAACTGTTCCGCTAATACGAATAAAACCCGTGGTCCGGTGAGCTTCCTCTATTTTTAAGAGAGTAGTGGCACCTGAGAGAGGAAAGGAGTATAAAAATGAGTAATCTCGCACGTAGTATCAGGATTTTAAATCCAAAGCTATCATCATTGCTAATATTAGTATTGATGTGTACGATGCTAATCATCAGCGGCACCCGGGGGAGTTGCCAGGCGGGCGATGCGCCTGCGCCAGCCAGCGCGCTCTTTATTATTGGATCGGGGAGTACTATCGATTCTGAAGTGGTGAAAGCACTGCAGGCCCAGGGAATTCAGACGCAAGCCGTCAGTGAGACCGAGCCGCTAACTGCAGAGTATCTGCGTCAGTTTGCCACAGTTGTTCTTGTTAGTATCGACAGTTACGACGGCGGTGGTTATTATGCGCCGGGTGGTTCACTGCTCGCCAATACGGTGAAAAACATCGATCTCGTTCATCAATATGTCGCTGATGGTGGCGGTGTTATTGTGGTACCCCACATCGGGGGATATGAAGGAGCGGCCACCTATGCAAACATCCTCAAACCCTGGAAAATGAAAATTGCCTGTGAGACGATACGTGACCCAGAGCATCAGCTTAGTGCAGATTCGGTTTATCGCTGGACAAAAAATGTCACCGACAATCCAATAACCGAAGGAGTAAAATCCCTGTTATACCCTACCACTAGCTTCCGCTGGGATGATCAATATGGGTCTTACCCCTTACTTCCAGGCGATCCTGCGTGGACAGTGCTGGTGCGCGGTGAGAATTCCAGCCAGGGTATGCGCAGTTTACAGGCTAATACCTGGGAAAAAGGCGATGGAGGTGTTGCGCCGGCAATGGCTGCCGTGCGTACTGCGGGTAAGGGTCGGGTAGCCGTATTCGGGTTGAGTTCAATATACTTGGTCACCAACTCATTCTCGAAGGGTTATCAGGTTGGGGAGATGACCACCGGACCCCTTGAAGGTATCGTCTATCGTGATGGCGATGGCAAAACCACCAGTGACTGGGGTAAATTATTCGCCAACGCTATTCACTGGACAGCTGCGGCAGGAGTGAAAGCAGGATTTGGGGGCAAGCCAGAACCATGGGTCACCAAACTGCCGTATCTGACATGGGCCCAGTTGCCGAATAACCCGGTGCCGGACTTTGCGGTAATTGATTGGAAAGCACAACCAACACTTCCGTCCTGGGCTACCCATACTTGTCGTCCAGTAGCCTGGCGTGGCCGGTATTTCTTCGATGATATTCCTGATCCACGGGTAACCGCACCGCAGCAAATGAATCGTGTTTTGATCGGTGCACGCTCTACCTATTCAGATGGTAGCGGTACTGTTGCTGAATGGGCTGCGGCCACAAAAGCCGCTGGATATAGCGTCCTGGTATTCACCGAACGTTTCGAGAATTTTACCCCGGCGAAATGGGAGAAATTCATTGCAGAATGTCAGGATAACAGTACGGATGATTTCGTCTGTCTGCAGGGGCTGGATATAGCTGATTCATACGGGAATCGATTCCTGATTATGGGCAATGAAAACTTCCCGACTCCCAAGATATTAACAGCAGATGGAAAAGCGCTGCAGGAGACGCAGCGGCTGTCGTTGGGTTTTGCCCGGCAGATCGTGGCGCTACATCGTCCGGGAACCTCGGCGTTGAACCCGGAACTCGCACGCCATTTTCAGGCTATATCGGTATACACATATGCAAATAAAGAGAATGGCAATTACGGCGTTGTCGATGATGGTTACCCTGCCTATCAGTGGCAGTTGAAAAGTTCCAGCAATCCAGTGCCGATTGTGGTGCATGAATTGACAGCGCCCAATGATGTAGCGACTAAAGGGACACTGGGATTCCAATTGATAATTCCATCGCAGAATGCATATGATACGGCGCAGTATTTCCGTGCGGGGATTGGGCATTTCTTTGAAGATCCGCAACGCTATTTCATTACTGAAGGCCCTATCATTGATAGTTGGTCGATATTCAACCGTGAGATCGGTTTGCCGGAATTGAATCGCGATCATTTCCGCGCCCAGGTCGGCGCCTCCTCGCCCGACCCGGCGACAACCATCAGCAATGTCGTTCTATATGACCGGGATAGTATTGCCCGCCGCTGGACGCCCAATACAGTTCACTTTAGTGAGACCGTCGATGGCGAACATGGGTATCAACGTTACTACATGATGGTCGTAACCGATAGCAAAGGTAGACGTGCGATCAGCCCGCACCTGCGCACTGTAGATCAGGGATACTATACTCGTTGCGGCGATCGGCAGAATTTCTTTGGAGCAGCGTTGCAGTATACCGGTATCTGGCCAGGTTCTACGAGTACAACGTTCTTTCAACCGGCAATGCCCGTTGCTGGCTATGGCGAAGTTATGCGCCCATATGGTGGTGCCATACCGGGTAATAACATGGCGAATAAATTGCAGTTACCCTTCGCCAGCAACTCCGTCACCTTCACTGACATGGTGATTGATGAACGCTACCGCACAACTACGCAATACGGTATGGACGCCTGGCAACTCCACAACACTGTACCCAATCGCACCTATGAGTTGCGTGCAACCGTCAGCAAATGGCACGACATGCCTACCGGCATCGAAAAGAACGATGATCTCTTCAAAGAGCTTTCCGGTGTAGATGTAACCATGCGCTCGCGTATGCCAATTCAGCCGACGAATGCACTTTTTCCGGTGATACTGACTACTGGTGGGAGCGAATACCAATACTTCCAGGATGGCAAGATGATTATCGGCAAGTTGGACGGGAAAGCTGAGACTATCCTCGATCTACCCGCAGGTACTTCAATGGGCATTATCCTGCTATTAACTCCGATGGCGGTATCGGGTAAAGGCGAGATCGGTTGGCGCGCCGATACCAATCAACTCGTCCCAGCATGGTCAGAATGGAAGACCAGCTATATGTACGTACCATTAGCCTGGCGCTCCACTTTGGGGGCAGATGGCCCGACCCCCTGGAGTATGAATATGGCTCAGGGGAAACTAAATAGCACCTTAGGATGTGTTAATCTGATAGCTGAACGCAATGGCGTTAGCGGTACGCTGAAAGCGGGCGGAGAAGTGAAAAACCTGCCGTTACGCGTCAGTGGGCTTAATGCGAATTGGCCAGCTGCGCTCTGGACTCCCGGAAAACACCTTATGTCGCACACGGCAGGCGGTAGCGCGGTGCCTCGGCAGATGGTCGATGTGACGACATTCCCGGGATTATTACCACGCACGACCTTCCTGAACCATATCGGTGTATATGAAGGTATTGGATATGCCTCGCTGGACAACACAGCAGACACATCTTTTTACGTAGGAAATACCCTGATGTCATCGAACCCCGCCATAATTCTGGCCCATACAATATGGACCAGGGATGAGGCTGGTATCGAGGTGAATAACCCCACAAATGCACCGGTGAGCACCCATATCTCCAGTCCGGCGGAGATCACCGACTACTGTCATATCGATTGTACAGTGACAGTACCAGCCGGAACTACCATACGCTTGAAATTCATGGTGGAAAAGGACGCCAAAAAGTAATGCTGTAGGCTACAAATGGCATAAAGCAATTGCGCGTGCGTTGAGATGGTGCTCTGCGCACGCGCAACCTTGTCACTGTGTAGGAAACATCTTATAATGCCAGCGAACAGGAGAAATGACTATGACACCAATTTTAATTGATGCGCTATCATCCGGGAACCCATATGATGCTTATTGGAAGCGCATGATCTGCATGGATCGCGCCGGGTTGAGCTTGCGGGCGGATGTGCGCGAGCATCTGGCGCAGGCGGTGCGCGATTGCGGCTTTGAGACAGTACGCCAGCATGGCGTTTTTCATGACGATATGTTCGTCTGGTACGAGAAAGAGAAGCCGTGCAACATGCAGTACGTCTTCTCCAATTTCGATTATTATCTTTCCCTGGGGGTGCGGCCTTTTGTGGAGTTGAGTTTCCTGCCGCGCTGGATGGCCAGTGATGACAAAACTGTCTTTACCTCCAAGTGCCCGGCTTGCCCGCCCAGTGATTTGCATGACTGGCACACGCTGGTGCAGACTTTCGTTACCGCCCTGGTCGGGCGCTATGGGCTTGATGAAGTGAAGAGTTGGAATTTCGAGGTTTGGAATGAGCCGAATATCCCCTTCTGGTCAGGCACGCAGGCGCAATACTTCGAGCTGTATCGCTCCAGTGTGGATGCCGTAAAATCGGTCGACGCCAGCCTGCGTATCGGGGGGCCAGCGACGGCAAATTTTACCCCGGATGCCAACGGCGTGTATCGTCCCTGCTGGGTGGAAGAGTTTATGGTGTTTTGTGCGGCCAATGACCTGCCCGCTGACTTCATCTCCACGCATCCGTACCCTACCGATTTCCCCTTTGACGAGGGTACGAAGAGCTATCGGCAATTGGTGCGCGATCGTCATGCAACCTTCGAGGATATGACACTGCTGCGTCAAATGGTGGATGCTGGCCCATTCCCCGATGCAGAGATCCATTGTAATGAATGGGGAACTTCACCGGGGGTGCGTGACCGTACCCATGACCACGTCTTCAGCGCCACCTTCCACCTGGAGAATCTCCTGCGCAGCCTCGGTCTGGTAGATTCGCTGGCACGGTGGAATCTCTCGGATATCTCCGAAGAGCGCGAGCCGGGATTAAGCGAATTCCATGGCGGGTGGGGGATTCAGACGATTCATGGGTTAAAAAAACCTGACTACCACGCCTACTCTTTCCTCAATCGTTGTGGGGGAACTTTACTCTATAACGACTGGCGCGAAGGCGTGGCCGTCTTCCGTGGTGTGCAGGGGTGGCAGGTGTTGCTCTATAACCATCATCCCTATGCAGCAGCGGAGGGCGACTGGGAGACACTGGAGGGTGTCGAGCGAATGATCGGACCGGGAGCGGCACGTACTATTTCACTTCAGCTCAACAACCTGCCGCCGCGCGTACGGGTGACCAGCTCGCTGGTTGATCGGGATAATGGCTGGGTTCAGCGTGCCTGGCAGGAGCTTGGCTCCCCGGACTTCCCCA
>JBBRXO010000029.1:0-25533 GCA_038248345.1 Armatimonadota bacterium
GCCAACCTGGCGGAGATGTCCAACATTGGTTTACCGGTGCCGGATGGTTTCACCATCACCACCGAGACTTGTAATGAATATTACGAGAACGGCATGCAAGTACCTGCAGGCCTGTGGGATGAAGTAAAAGCAGCGCTGAATGCTGTAGAAGCTAAAGCCGGCAAGCGCTTTGGCGATGCCAAAAACCCGCTGCTGGTATCAGTGCGCTCCGGCGCCAAGTTCTCCATGCCGGGCATGATGGACACCGTTCTCAACCTCGGTTTGAACGAAGAGACCATCGGCGGAATGGTTGAGCTGGCGGGCAACTCCCGTTTCGTCTACGACTCCTATCGTCGCTTCCTGATGATGTTCTCCGATATCGTCCTCTCCGGCCAGTATCCCGAACTGAAGAAGCATGAATTCGAAGTGATCTTCGACAAGTTGAAGAAAGAAGTCGGCGCCACCCAGGATAACGACGTGGATACCGATGGACTGATCAAGCTTTGCGACCAGTACAAAGCCTACTTCAAAAATGTTGCCGGTTACGACTTCCCCTCTGATCCGATGGAGCAGTTGAAGCTGGCCGTCCTCGCTGTATTCGCAAGCTGGAACAATGACCGCGCTATCCTGTACCGCAACCGCGAGAAGATCGAACACAATATCGGCACCGCTGTGAACGTGCAGATGATGGTCTTCGGCAACATGGGCGATGATTCCGGCACCGGCGTAGCCTTCACCCGCGACGCCGCCACCGGCGAGAACAAAATCTACGGCGAATATCTGATGAACGCCCAGGGCGAAGACGTAGTAGCTGGCGTGCGCACCCCGCAGCCGGTGAGCCACCTGCAGGAGCAGAACCCGGCGATCTACGATCAATTCATCGCCATCGGCCATAAACTGGAACAGCACTACAAAGACATGCAGGACATCGAGTTCACCATCGAAAAGGGCAAACTCTACATTCTACAGTGCCGCAGCGGCAAACGCACCGGCGTCGCCGCTGTGAAGATCGCTGTTGACCAGGTGGCAGAAGGCCTCATCACCGAAGAGCAGGCAGTCAGCCGCGTACCGGCAGAAGCACTGGAGCAGTTGCTGCACCCACGCTTGATCAACCCGGACAAAGCCGTCCCCATCGCCCACGGTCTTAATGCAGGCCCTGGTGGTGCAGTAGGCCATATCGCTATCGACTCCGACAAGGCGATTGAGCTGGCCGCAGAAGGCAAGACTGTTATTCTCGTTCGCAAAGAGACCAACCCCGATGACCTCGGTGGCATGTTGGCCTCCAAGGGTGTGCTCACTCAGCTGGGTGGCCGCACTTCTCACGCAGCGCTCGTCGCCCGCCAGTACGGCATCCCGACGATCTGTGGTTGTAACGCCGTGCGCATCAACTCTGCTGACCGCACCGTTAATATCGGTGGCAAATCCTTCAACGAAGGCGACGTCATCTCCATCGACGGCACCATGGGCGATGTATACGATGTAGCCCTGAAGACCGAGCCCGCCAAAGTAACCGGCGACTTCGGCACCTTTATGGCCATGGTAGACAAGTTCCGCGTGCTGGGCGTGCGCGCCAATGCAGACACCCCGGAACAGGCTGCACAGTCCGTTGAATTTGGCGCAGAAGGCATCGGCCTCTGCCGCACCGAGCATATGTTCCTCGGCGAAGAGCGCGTTCCGCTGGTGCAGAACATGATCCTTGCCGAAGACGAAGTATCCCGCGACGCTGCCCTCGCTAAACTGCTCCCGATGCAGCGCGAAGACTTCGTCGGCATATTCAAAGCGATGGTGAAGGATGGCAAGGGCCTGCCGGTAACCGTGCGCTTGATCGATCCGCCGCTGCACGAATTCCTTCCCAGCCTCACCGAGCTGCTCGTTGAAGTGACGAAGATGGAATGCAAGGACGACACCAACAGCGAAGAGTACAAAGCGAAGAAGATCATGCTGGCCAAGGTGCAAGACCTGCACGAAGCCAACCCGATGCTCGGTCTCCGCGGCGTGCGCTTGTCCATCTACTTCCCCGGTATCGTGAAGATGCAGGTAGCCGCCATCATCGGCGCTGCTTGCCAGGTGAAGAAAGAGGGAATTGACGTTCACCCTGAAATCATGATTCCGCTGGTGGGCATGATCACCGAGTTGACCCATATTAAGGTACAGCTCGAACAGGTAGCGAAAGAGACCATGGCCGCTGAAGGCGTAGAAGTAGACTACAAATTCGGTACCATGATCGAAATTCCCCGTGCTGCCTTGACTGCAGGCGCTATTGCCGCCGAAGCAGAATTCTTCAGCTTCGGTACCAATGACCTGACGCAGATGACCTTCGGCCTCTCCCGTGACGACGCCGCCAAGTTCCTGCCGGTCTATATCGAGAAGAAGATCCTCAAGGTTGACCCGACCGAGTCCATCGACGTAATCGGCGTAGGCCGCCTGATGAAGATCTGCGTGGAAGACGCCAAGGCTGTCAACCCGAAGATCAAGCTGGGCATCTGCGGCGAACACGGCGGCGATCCTGATTCCGTCAAGTTCTGCCACGAGATCGGCCTCACCTATGTGAGCTGCTCACCGAAGCGCCTCCCGGTCGCCCGCCTCGCCGCTGCGCAGGCTGCGATCTCCGGTGGTGGCCCGTCGGATAAATAGTCCAATTACCACAGGGTAAAAACCGCGCGCCTCAGAGGGAAACCTGTGGGGCGCGCGGTTTTGGTTATCGTAGCATGGGCGTCCCGCCCATGAGAACGGGGCAGCGACCCTTCGCCTTTAGGGCGTGGTGTGAGCCTCTGGGACTTTCGGAATACTCCCATTCGCACGATAATCAGCGGCGATCTGATTCAAGTAGGCTATCCTTTCCGCAATAGTCATCGACGCCATGTGCGCCTGCACTTTTTGCGCGGCCCGATGTTTCATATCAACGCAGTCAAATGTCTTATTGGTTATCATAGTCGATTACCTCCTCTGGGGTGCGAATATCTATTGATTGGTATCCCATATACTCGAACTGGATTTTCAGCATAATAATCCAATTATACCATGACACTCATATCATCCTTGTTGAGTTGGATGAAATTCGCGACCCTCTACCATGCGCTAAAGTACATGGCTATAAAATCAAGCACCCTGAAGGGCGCTATTGCGCCTGATTATTCGGCCACGTCCTTTAGGGAGTGGTGCGGGGCAGGCGAGACGCCTGCGTTCCCAGGAGGTGGTGCGCATTTTTGTCTATGTTTTAATTCACAGGATACAAGGATGAAGGTGGATATCAAGGATAAGAATATCTCTATCTTCCCTATCCATGTTATCCTTCTATCATGTGAATTACAGGTTTCAATTCACCCCCAATGGTTCTCATAGCCAAAGGAATAATGGTATTATATGCAGGAAATACAGGAGCAAATTATGACAGAATTATCGCCTACAACGGCGGAGAAATATTTGATGTTGCAGGCGCAGTTGCGCGAGTTGGGGACGGTGGTGATCGGGTTCTCTGGCGGGGTGGACAGCACCATGTTGCTGAAAGTAGCGTTGGATACACTAGGAAAAGAGAATGTGCATGCGGTTATCGGCGTCAGCGCGAGCTACCCGGCGCGGGAGCAGGCGGAGGCGCGTGCGCTGGCGGAGGGCATGGGGGCATTCTTCAGCGTGGTCAACAGCGAGGAGATGCAGGATGAGCGCTATGTGGAGAACTCGAAAAACCGCTGCTACTACTGCAAGTCCGATCTCTTCGGCAGGCTGGTGAAGTTCGCCGCGGAGAATGAATATGCCTTTGTGCTGGATGGCAACAATGCCGACGACGCCGGGGATTATCGCCCGGGGCGCAAGGCGGCGTTGGAGCTGGGTGTGCGCAGCCCGTTGATGGACGTCGGCATGACCAAGGCGGAGATCCGCGAGATATCCAAACTGCTGGGCCTCGCCACCTGGGTGAAACCGAGCTACGCCTGCCTGGCCTCGCGCATCCCCTACGGCACCAGCATCACCAGCGCGGCGCTTTCAGCCATCGAGGCCGGCGAGGAGTTCCTGCGCGCCGAGGGCTTCACGCAACTACGCGTGCGCCACCACGGCGACGTAGCGCGCATTGAGCTGCTACCGGAAGAGATGAGCCGAATGCTGGAGCCAGATTTACGTGAACGAACCACCGCGAAGCTGCGCGAACTTGGCTACAAGTACGTGACGCTGGACCTGCTGGGATATCGCACTGGGAGTATGAATGAGGTGCTGGGGAATGGTGGCAAATGAAACTACTAGTAGCCACACAGAACCGCGGGAAAGCGGTGGAGATTGCGGAGTTGCTCGCCGGGTTGCCGGTGGAGGTGGTGACGCTGGCGGATATTGCGCCGGAGCTGGACATCCCCGAGACCGGTGCCACCTTCGCCGAGAATGCGCGGCAGAAGGCAGTGGCGGCGGCGCAGCTCACCGGGCTGCTCACGCTGGCGGATGACTCGGGATTAGCGGTGGATGCGCTGGATGGCGCGCCGGGCGTGTATTCCAAGCGTTTTGCCCCCACAGATGAAGAGCGCGTGGCGAAGATGCTGGGGCTGCTGCATGACCTGCCGGAGGGCCAGCGCACCGCCGCCTTCCATTGTGCGGTGTGCCTGGCGGATGCCAACGGCGTGATGGCGGAGATCGAGGAGACCGCTCCGGGGGTGATCATCGACGCGCCGCGCGGCAGCAACGGCTTTGGCTACGACCCCATCTTCCAGCCCGAGGGCTTCACCCGTACCATGGCAGAGATGAGTATGGCGGAGAAGAACGCCATCAGCCACCGCGGCAAAGCGCTTCGCAAAGCGGCGGCGGTGGTGGTTGCGATCCTTCCACCACCCCCTGAAGGGTGTGGCTAACAATGACAAGCACGCTAAAGCGCGCTATCATTCGGTTTTGCAAAGTCCGCGAAGGCGGACGACCGGCGCGTCTCTGTCCGCCGTAGCCAGGATGGCGAAGGTGGAAGCACCCTGCAGCCTGGACTTCAGTCCCAGCGGAAATATGAGGCTCTGAATTTTAACCCCGTTCTCATGGGCGGGGCGCCCATGCTACAAGTTAGCGAATTTTAGCTTTACTTCGCTTCTAAATTGGGAATATAATCAGTATGGATGAATCAGGGTGACATCCCGAGAGGAAAGAGATGGCGCGAGGCACGAAAACTGATAAGGGAGTAGCGCAGCGACGGACGTTGGCGGCGATAGTGGTGTTGTGCCTGGTAGTAATAATGGGCCATCGCGCGATGGCGGGGTGGATTGAGCAGCATATTGGCCCGGCGAAGATAGATTCCGCGGTTGTTGCTGCGTCATCAACAGTGGCAAGGGTAGCGGTTACGCCGCCGGTGTCGGCGACGGTCACGCAGAAAACCATCAAGGTTATCGACTTCTCGGGCGTGGTGAGTAACCCGGTGCCGGTCGCCCCGGAGACCCCAACGAAATACAACCGTGGCGATGCAGATGTTCAGGCGGTGGCGCTAACCTTTGATGATGGGCCAGCGGTAGCGACAACATTAAAATTGCTGGAAGTATTGGCACGTGAGCAGGTGAAGGCAACCTTCTTTGTGCTGGGGGAGAACGCACGTAAGCACCCGGAACTGGTGAAGGCGATATCCGATGGTGGGCACACCATCGCCAACCATAGCTACAGCCATCCATTGCATTTCGCCGATATCCCATTTGCCGAACAGACATCGGAGCTGGCCGATTCATCAGAATTGTTAAAGAGCATCACCGGTAAGACCCCGCGTTTCTTTCGCCCACCGGGGGGGAGTAACAATCCCGCATTGATTGAACTGGCGAATAAAATGGGCATGAAGACTATTATCTGGTCGGTGGATCCCAAGGACTATGAGCAACCGGGGGCGGATATAATTGTAGAACGCGTACTGGCCAAAGGGCGCGTGAAGAATGGCGCGATAATACTTATGCATGAAAATAAACCGCAAACGCTGGCGGCGGTGCCGCGCATAATCAAAGCTTTGCGCGAGCGTGAGTTTGGCTTTATGACGATGGATCAGATGTTCAACGAAAAACCATAGGAAGATAAGCATGATTGAAAATGAACAAGGCGTAGAGCATAACGTACCGGAGATGGCAAAGAAAGTGAGCAAGATGCGCGGCATAATAGTCGCGTTGACCGTGATATTAGTACTGGAATCATTCGCCCTCGGTGCACTGGGCTACCCGGTGGTAAAACGCTGGATGCAGAAACAACAAGCACAGGCGCAACCAGGAGTGAGTAACAATATCGTTTACTCCGCAAATACCGATAAGAAGATCATCGCCCTCACTTTCGATGATGGCCCCTTCCCATATGAGCCGGTGCATAAGACTAACCACACGAAAGAAATGATTGAGGTGCTGGCGAAGCTAAACGTGAAGGCCAACTTCTTCATTGTCGGCAAGAAGGCAGAGGCTTCCCCGGAATTGGTGAAGGCGGAGTTCGATGCCGGGCATTGTATTGCCAACCATACCTACAATCACCCGCAGACGGGCGTACGCCTCCCGGAGATGACGCCGGAACAGCTTGACGTGGAACTGGGCAAGCAGTCGGACTTGATACAGCGCATCACCGGGCAACGCCCGCGCTTCTTCCGCCCACCGGGCGAAGTGTCCGACCCCAAAGTGGTCAATGCGGCGAAGAAACTAGGGATGCTGGTCGTGTTCAACAAGCTGAACCCAGGCGATTGGAAGTATGATGGAAAAACGGGTGCCGAGAAAGAAGCGGCGGTGAAGTCCATCGAGGATATCGTACTGGCGGATGGCGCCGTGAAACCCGGTACCGTCATCCTGATGCACGACGGCATCCCTGCCACCCGCGCGGCACTGCCCAAAATCGTAACCACCCTCCGCGAGCGCGGCTACGAATTCGTCACGTTGGATCAGATGTTTCCCGCGGGGCAGTAGCCGATAGTTGCACGTTGTCTTCACCACGCGCTAAAGCATGTGGCTATAAGATCAAGCACCCTGAAGGGCGCTATAATTCGATCCGATATAACTTGCTCAATCTGCCCGTTCTCATGGGCGGGACGCCCATGCCACGATTTACCAGAAATGGAGTGACGCTAACTTTTCACGATCGACGTAACCGTCGCTTCATCTGGCGCGGAGATGTTGAGTACTCCCAATATCTGCTCTTTGTTCAGCACATTCTTCCCGCTACCTTCTAGCTGATGTATCTGGCCTATCAGTGGAAGTGCAAGCATGATATTGACATATTCGGGGTTGAATTGTCGTCCAGATTGCGCCAGTAGTTCGGCGCGGATGACGCTCTCGGGAAGGCAGGAGCGGTATGAACGGGTACTGCTCATCGCGTGTACGGCATCACAGATGGAGAGTATTTGCGATTGCCAGGGGATGGCGGCACCGGCCAGCCCGTCCGGGTATCCGCTGCCATCCCAATTCTCGTGATGGGCGCGAACGATGGGCACAATGTCATGCAGCGCTTCCACTTTGCCGATAATCTCCGCGCTAAGTACTGGATGCTGCTGTAATGCCAGGCGATCATCCGCCGTTAGGGCATCGGTTTTATTGAGAATGTCTTCCGGTACCCCAATTTTGCCGAGATCATGCACCAATGCAGCACGCATCAGGGTATTCCGGTTCTTTGAAGAGATATCCAAGTGTTCGGAGAATTGATCGACCAGCCACAAAACCGCCATACTATGCTGGCCACTATAGGCATCGCGTAGTTCAAGACTCACCAGGAGAGCATAGATTGTTTCGCGCACATGGGTGGCGATCTGTTGTTTAGCGTGATCTACTTCGGAACGTAAAGATTGGTAGTTGTGCTGGATTGCTTCCAGGGTAGCGGAGCGTTTCAACGTATTTTCTCTGCGTTTGATGCCACGCATGACTATTGCTTCCAGTTCGTGCGGATTAAAGGGTTTGGTAAGATAGTCAAAGGCGCCGAGGCGTAACGCTTTTCGTGCGGTATCGACAGTGGCATAAGCCGTAACCAGGATAACTTCAACAGTAGCATCGAGTGACTTGATGTTCTGGAGCACTTCAATGCCATTCATATCTGGCATACGCAAATCAAGCAAGACCACATCGGGACTGAATTCAACTAATTTGGTTATTGCCTCACTGCCAGTACAGGCCAGGCAAACTTCGTAGTTTGACTTCAGTAGCATCTTGATTGATTCCCGCACTCCGCGTTCATCATCTACGATAAGAATCTTATTTTGTAACATGCCAGACACCCTCGTTTGAGTCAACGTTTTGCTGCAACGGCAGACGGCACATGATAGAAAGAACACTGCCAAATACGTCTACCGTGAGCGAACCGTGATGTAGCTCAAAGATATATTGGGCGGTAGCCACTCCGAAATCCAACTGCCGGTCTGACTCCGTTATCAATTGTTGCCATGGATTCAGCAGCCAGATGGCGGTATTTTTTTCAGCTGACGGCACCTCTATTGATATTATTATAACACGATCCTCGACATCCATACACATAGTTGCCGGTTTCTCCGGTTTACTAAGTCTCGCGACCGAACGCAGTAAGCAGGTTAGCGCGGTTTGAAAGCGATTCATGTCGCCGATAACAAGCGGCATGGTGTCCGGTATGGAGGTTACGATGGCGTTATGAATATCCTCTGTACCCGCAATGCGTTCCAGCATGTCGGCGATATTGAATTCTGCGGGCTGATAATCAGCATGATGCGTGAGGATGAGTAACTGTTCGATGAGCAGATTTATCCGATCAATTTCCGGTTGCAACACATCCACGCCAAATTGATGCAGATCATCATTCTCTTGTTGCCGGGGTACCAGGCTGGCGAAAGTGGAGAGCGTCACCAATGGATTGCGCAGTTCATGGGCGATATAGTGGACCAGATTGGTTACTACCTCCAGATTAACGCGTAGATCCCGTTCCGCTTCCAATCCCAGTTGTACCGAGCGATCTTCGATCAGCAGCATCGCATTGGGCACCGTTGTATCCAGCATGATGCTGGTGACGGCTACCGGTTTGCCGGTAGTTGCCAGCGTCAATTCACGCTGCGAGAGATCGATGTGGCGTATTAACGATTCATAGGCCAGGTCTCCCAGCGGTGACGGTAATGAGCGCAAGTCGGCGCCGAGTAAGGTGGTGCGGGGTTTCCCCAGAATTGTAGCAGCGGCAGAGTTCACAAATGCAATACGATGATCATTGCCCAGGACGATGGTGCCGGTAGGCATTACTCCCAACATATGCTCGGTTAATTCCTGCTGTTGTTTAATTTTCCAATGCAAGCGTCGATGGAAAACTGCAACCGCGATTTGATTGGCGATCGCGAATATCCCCTCTAACTCATAAGCGCTGTACTGATGCCCGATAAGCCGTGGCCCCAGACCGAGGATGCCCACCAGCTGTCCGTCGAAGATGATCGGCACGGCTGCGACTGCCTGCATCAGATCCATGCCTGCCATTATCTCACCAGAGTTACTACCGGTATCAATATCGCGCAGCAGGATGCGTCCACTGGAGGCCAGCCAGCGACAGAGCGGCGCCGTCTGGGGGAAAGTACAATGGGGCACCAGCGCCGAAGGTAGCCCACGTTGGGCACGGGTATGAAACGCCCCGGTGGCAGAATCGCGCATGAGCAAGACAGTACGACTAGTTTGGCAAGCGCATTGTATCCAATTGATGAATGCTTCCAATAGTTCCGGTTCTTCCATCCCGGCGAATATCTCCGCGAATTGACGGAATTGTGGCATCTCCAGCAGGCAAGGTGACTCTACTAGGATTGATGAAGTAAAATTTGCCTGTTGCAACTGTCCGTTCTGTTGGAAGGGTAGGGCTAATTCCGTAGAATCATCTCCATTCATCCTGAAATGCCGTTCCAGACGGAACATGAATAGATCATATTTTTCATCGAGACGCAATAGTTCATCGGCAAAACGCCACCATTCAGTATCGGTTTCGCTATTTGACAGGGCAAAAATTGGCAATGAGCGTTGCAGATTAGACAGGTCAGAACGGATTTGGCTCCAGCTGGCGCGGGGCCAGGAGATATCAATGATAACGGCCTTCAACGGGAGGGTCTGCGTGCGGCTGATAAGCTCCGGTACTGATGTAGCCGTAACTATGCCGATAGGAGGTTTCGCCAGGGCCAACCTTTCCTTGACGTCATCCAAGTGTGTTTCATCATGAGTGAGATAGCAAACTAAGTGCATAGTAATTCTTCAGTCGGATGCTCGCAGACCGGAAGTATCAGCGTAATCGTCAGCCCATTTCCGGGAGCACATTCAGCGCGAGCTTCTCCGCCATTTGATCTGATGAACTGGTAAGTAAGCGCCAACCCCAGCCCATGCCCACCCACCTTGGTTGTATATAAAGGCTCAAATATACGCGCGATATTATCCTGCGAAACTCCGGAACCGGTATCACTTATGCGGCAGATAATATCCGCTAATCTTTGTTCAACGGATATCGTCAATATTCCACCTTGCGGCATCGCCTGAATGGAGTTCATTATCACATTCAGGATCGCCTGGTAGATCTCCCGTGCCAGCCCCATAATTTTGGGAAGGTCGTTACCAGTAGTAAGCTTAATCTCGACATTGTGCCGCTGGCATTCCGGGCGAACAATCACTAACAAGCGGTCGATCACTTCCTGAATATTCACCAGGTCACGATTATGCGTTGGTTTCTGCACCATATCAAGCATTTGCCCGACCAGACGATTGATTCTTTCTACTTCATTCACCACGGTTACGCTGAATTCCTTTCGGAATTCCTCATCATCGTATTTAGTTGGCAACAAATGTGCGAACATGTTGATCGGAACTAGCGGATTCTTGATTTCGTGTGCGAGACTGGCGGCCATTGCGCCCATTGAGCTGAATCGTTCGGCCTGCATCTTTTCCTGCTCCAGCGTTCGCAGTGCCGAAAGATCCTTGAACACTACCAGATGGCTGTCGGCAGTATCCCAACGTTGACGAAAAGGTGTCACGTTTATCAACAGGGGAATATCCTGATTGGAATTCCGGGAGCGTAGCGCAATTTCGATAGGTTGGTCACCGGAGTTTTGAATTAATAGATAGTCTATGCCGATTTCTCCCAATTTTTTTCCAATCGCTTCGGATGCAGGGATCGCTGTGATATGCTCGGCGGCGTGATTGAAGGTGATTATCTGCTGATTCGGGTCCAACGCCATCACACCATCCTGCATACTATGCAGTAGTCGTTCGTGGTATTCATTCAGCAAGACAACTTCAGCGTAATGCCGGGCGTTATCCATCGCAATGGCCGCCTGCTTACCCAGGATTCGTAGCAGGCCGATATCGTCAGCGGTATAGACGTCGCCGGATAGTTTTTCTCCCAGGAAGATGATCCCACACAGACGCTCGTTGGCGATCAGGGGAATCAGCACGTAGACATTCCATTGTTGCAGTTTTTTACCGACGAAATACTGCATATCTTCCTGTCGAATCAGTTCCTCACTGACTAACACCTCGTCGGTTTCCAGACAATAAGCCAGCACTGTATCATTGCTGGTGATGTTGACAGGCAGTTGCTCCCAGGCTTCAGTACTGGAGATTCTCACAATTTCATCGTTATGACCTGGTAAATAAATCGCCGCACTACGCGGGCGTAGTGTCCGAATCAGTGCATTGATCAATGTGTCTACCAGCGTATCACGGTCCTGTGCGGAAGCCAGGGCACTACCTGCCTCACGTAGTATAGCGCGGTAATCATAAACGCTTTTGAAGAAGCGCTTATCGACGATAGTCTGTACATGACGCAGCAACGGCTGGAAGGCCAGGGCTATCAGGAATGCCATGATGAAACTGCCAGCACGGGGGAAGAAGCTGATACGAGTGGCCAGGGCATGATCCATAATCGGCACAAGTAGGGCAAAAAAGAGTGAAAGCGTACCGATAGTTATCGTGTACACCAGGCTCGCTCGGAGGACGATTCGGATATCCATCAAGCGATAGCGCACAATCGCATAAGTGGTAGTGGTGTTGACGAAGAGCGAGGCGAGTGGTCCGTAAGGACCGAAGCGGGAAGAATGAGTGAGTGCAGGAAGTATGACATTGGTCATACTGGCAAATAGCAATAACCCGGCGTAGCCCAGTAAAATATAGCGAATCTGTAGTTTTTCAAACCCCGTAACGACCTTGCTTTTAAAGTACAGGTGAATAGCGCCGATAGTCGGCAAGAGTAATAGCCATACCCCATACACCCCCACCAGCGGCCCGACACCCGCATCTACTCCCCATTCCATGTAGGTTACAGAGGTTATCAGTGATGAAGTCCAGCATAAGAAAAGCCAGGGAAGCGAGATAATGGTAAGCGCCAGCGCTACTTTTCGGAATTTATCCGATGTGACAGGAAAATCGGCACAGAACCAGAGCCAACTTATGCCAAAAAGTGTGCTAAAGAAAAATGTAGCTCGGCAAAGCCATAGTGTGCGCTCACTATTGCCGGTGAATTGCATGGTGGCGACGCAAGCAGTCCAGGCAGCCGTAGAGAGGATATACCAGGCAAAGCTCCCTCCTGCCTGATGCGAGTTTTTCCGTAACAATATTACTGCAGCCATAGCGATGTTATAAAGCATCGCCACATACAGAATTATTTGCAAAAGAATCATATGCAAATCTCACAGTAGAATGAAAACAAAAATCACCGATGGTTATGAATAATATGACAAATGTTAATAGTATCTTCCAAACTATCCCCCATATTTTCCAATAATTGCACCAGCATGTGTCCCGCCAACGCCCGCTACGTTGATGAGGACGTTGCGCACACGCGACATGCGCGCAATATTGGGGACATAGTCCAGCTTGCAGTCCTTCGCTGGCGTGGAGAAATTTAACGTGGGTGGTATCATCTGGTGCTTTATCGCCAGGCAGGCCGCAGCGGCCTGAAATCCGCCACCGCTGGCGAAAGATTGCCCCACTGCCCCACGAATGGAGCTCACAGGGACACAGAATGCGTGGTCCTTCAGTGCAGTTTCGATCCCGCGGCTCTCCGCCACATCGCCGATTTTATGCCCGGTACCATGCGCGCATACCCAGTCAATATCCCGGGCGGGTATCCCGGCGTCTTTTAGTGTCTTTTTGATCGTCACAGCAAAGGCTTTGCCCGTGTCATCCAGATCCGTCATGGTACGGGCCTCTTCAGTACTGGCGACCCCTAATACTTCACCATATATCTGCGCTCCACGCAGCCGTGCATGCTGCTCTGACTCCAGAATAATGGCCGTCCCACCTTCTACCAGCGCGATACCGTCATGATCGGCAGAAAATGGCCGTGGTATGCTTCCGCCGTCACTCGGTGTGGGCGCTAATATCCCGCTGCGATTCATCAAGGCCCACATAAAAGGGGTGAACATACAATCTGCACCGCCGACTACCATGACATCGGCGTTACCTTCGCGGATCTGCATAACGCCCCAGTTGAGGGTATCCAGGCCGCTGACGCAACCAGCTGAATGAGTTGCTGCCGGTCCGTGTAGGCCAAAATGAATCGCCACGTGAGTGGTGCAGGCACTGGGGATGAATTCCGACCAGAGCGTAGGGGTGATACTGCGGTCTCCACGGGCGAAATACTTGCGAGCGCTGATCTCTACCGCTTCGGACAGTCCGGCAGCTACCGTGCTGAAGGAGGTACCGATGCAATCATGATCTTCAGATTCTAATTGGAGGCCAGAGTCACACATAGCCCGATGGGCCGCTACCAGCGAGAACTGCGAAAAGCGATATAGTCGTTTCGGATCAACGTCAGGCAGGTCATCATGGAAATTGAAATCTAAATACTGACCACCCAGTGAATAGCGTTTATCGGTGAGTTCCCAGCCTTTGATGGGACCGATACAGGTCTTCCCGGTGAATAACGCATCACTGAATTCTGCGACAGTTTTACCCATTGAACAAACGATGCCAATGCCGGTGATAACGACCTTAGTCCTATTCATTAACTAGTCCTGTGCTACAAGCGAAGTCAAATATGCTACAGATATAACGTGATTATATCCAGGAAAGCATCTAAAAATGCAGATACCTACCGATGAAAATATTGCATAAGCATAGACGCACTGGATTATCAGGATCTAAAAATAGACATCGTAAGAAGTAGCCCCTTCAATTGAGTGCAAGTATAGCATAATTGCACCTGACAGAGAATTGAGTGCGACAGATTATGCGCAAAGCAACCTACGGAATCAGCGTTTTATTGCATGAATCAGAAAGTTCGTCTGGTAATACGCTTCTTCCATGCCAATAATATTAAAGCCATTGGATGTCAATAGTTGCTGGATTTCATCTTCAGTGGGCAAATATTTGAAACCACCACCGGTAAGGAGACGCAGTTGGAATGATAAAACCTTGTTCATCTTCAGTTGATCTACATTGTTGGCTATGCAGTCATCGACTACACGCTGGCGATGTTCGGCGGTCAGCCCGCGACCTTTGAGGGGGCTGGATATCACCAATATACCTTCAGGTTTTAGCACACGGCACATCTCACGAATGGCCAGCTCTGGATGCTCGATATTGAATAAGACATTGACACTGGCGACAGCATCGAAGTTATCATCGGGGAATTCCAGACAAGTGACATTTCCAGCAGTAACCGTAACGTTATCGAATTGTTGCGTTTTGGCGCATGCGGTTATTACCATGCCGTCGCTGAAGTCGATCGCTGTCACCTGTTGATGTAGTTTGGCAAGCCTGATGGTAAGGTTGCCAGTGCCGCAACCGGCGTCCAGCACTTTTGCTCCAGTCCCGGATAACTCTGCTACCCGATTGAGCATGCGGTTATTATCAGGCAACAGGGTGATGTAATCATAGGCCTCCTGGGAGAATTCACTCCAGAATTCCGACCATTCATTTTTGATGACGTCAATACTCCGCCGGAACATGTCTGCCAGGATTACCTGTGGGGCAAGGAGGGGCATTCGTTTTTCGGTCAGGAAGAGGATCAATTCATTAGTCATTAGCGCCCCGGAGAGCATCGCGGCCACTGGGCTGGAGGGAATTGGGCACTGGCGTGCCAGTGCTTGCTGATAGACAGCCATCTCCACATATTCGGGGAATATTGGACAAAGCTTCTGCGAGTTGATGGTGTTTGTTTCCGCGTTATATTCCATATATTCTTCATAGCTCATGGAATCTGGAGCAAACACCAGTAGTGATGCTCCCAGGCCGATGATCGGCGAAGTGAAGACGTATTTGCCCATTTTACGAGCGGTGGTATAGAGGCGGACTTTCTCTTCCACGGTGAACAACTCGATGGCATCGATAATGACATCGCACCCGTCGATGAATGCTTCAATATTATCGACATTTACCCCGGTGGAGAATGTCGTTACCTGACATTCGGGATTAATATCAAGTACCAGTGCAGCCATAACATCTGCTTTGTTTTTACCAACGGTGGATTCCAATGCGCCATATTGCCGATTACGGTCTGAAGCGCCGAAAGTATCGGGATCAGCAATGTGAAAAGCTCCGACGCCGGCGCGTGCCAACGCAACTAATTGAACCCCCCCGACTCCTCCGACTCCAGCAATGCCGATGCAGCAGTTTCGCAGTCGTTGCTGGTCTTCCTCGGTAATAATCCCGATATTGCGGGAGAAAAGATCGTGGTACGGGGAATTATTTGATTCTGATTGCATAAAAACCTCTCCTTGAAAAACCTTATAAACGCCATTATCTAGTTAAAGATTGTACCATAAGTGTGCGATATTTCGTACACTTTTCTGGCATATTGCAGTAATAATCTACCAATTATAGGAATTGCTAAACATGTGACACGCTTATTACAAAAATTCGTAGTAACTCCCTTGACATCCCCATTGCTAGCCGGTAAAGTTATCAAAAACCATTATTGATGAGAGGTAAAGATTGATGTATAGTTCACCTTTGCGTGCAGTTTTCTGTACTTTGTGTTGCCTGGTGGCCCTTATGGGGGTGCGAGCCGTGGATCTGACTAATGGCTTAATGATGGCCGTGCCGACCCCCGAAGGGAAGGCGCCGGTTATTGATGGTACCCTGCAGGACTGGGATATGTCCGCTGCCGAACCCATCTGGATAGCGCCGGAATCGGCATCAATGTATCATGCCAGTTTTGCAATGATGTATGATGATGATGCGCTTTATGTCGGCGTAAAGGCTTCGTTACCTAATCGTTCCCTGAAAAACACTAATACGCCACTGGATGGCTTCTGGTGGGGTGATTGTATACAGCTTCGCCTGGTGGCCGATCCCCAACTGCCCTGGCCTGCGGGTAAGGGTGGGGCGTTCGCTGATAGTAACCGTGTCGCTCACATTTCCTTCTGGAAGTATACCGAAACGAAGGAAGATTATGTACAGATCGCCTATGGGGTCAATCTGGACAAAGGTGGGATACTGAATCCCGCAGGGAGTAAGACGGTCATTACTACTACCGGTCAAACTGCTTACACGCTGGAATCCCGCATCCCCTGGTCGGCACTGAATGTACCAGGAGGAAAAAATCCTTTTGCTCCGGGCCAGCGCATGACGGGTATCTTCGAGATACTTTGGAGTGGTGGTGATGCCAACCGCGTGGCGGCGATCTACGGACAAAACCCCGGCGTCTTCGCTTTCCAAAATCCCTCTACCTGGGGGGAGATTGAGCTCAGTCCGAAAGGGAAGTTAGCTCCGCGACGTCAAACGATGGAGCAGGCGCTGGCCGATCTGGTACCTAAACCAGTGGGAGTACCCATTACCTTCGATTTGCCGAAGGAGATGAAAGTTTCGGTTAATATTCTCGGCTCCAATGGCGAAGTGCTGCGTGAACTGATCGGCGGGGAAACACGCCCGGCGGGTAAAACCACCGTGTATTGGGATGGCCGCGATCAATGGGGTGCGCCACTCGCGCCCGGATCATACAAGTGGGGCGCCTACATATCCAACGGTCTGCGAGCAGAATTCATGGGTACAGTGGGAGTTTCCGGTACCCCGTCTTATGAGACCGAAGATGGCACTGGCGGTTGGGGGGCTGATCATGGCGATGCGGTGGATGTAGCCGCGGATGCCACCGGCATGTATTTCCTCTGGGTAGTCTCCGAAGAAGGCCGTGCGCTGGTGAAGACGGACAACGCGGGCAAAGTTATCTGGCGTAAAACGCCTTTCCTCGGCGGTGGTTTTGGGCCATTTTACGCACTTGCGACCAATGGTAAATATATCTACCTGTCTTTCGGCTTCGATAAGCCTCAATTAGCGAAACTTGAAGCCGCAACCGGGCGACTGCTTGCATTCTTAGACAGCAATACGGTGGAAATATCAGATGAGAAAGCCACCAAAATGCCATTTGATACAGTTCCGCTACAGCCTTCCGAATGTACCGGTATGGCATGCGACAGCACAACGGTATATGCCTCCGCGTATGCGAAGAATGCTATTCGGCTCTTCGACGCCGAAACGGGTCGCTGGCTGCGTGATATCCCCTGTCCGGGTCCGCGTGGCATAGCATTGGATGCCAATGGTGACCTCTACGCTGTCTCTTACATTACTGGCCAGGCGCCGAGTGTGGTAGTCTTCCGTAAAGCCACACTGCCAGCGTTACCAGTTATCACAACTAACTTGCTGGCGCCGTGGCATGTGGCGGTGGACGCTGCCGGTCGCCTACATGTCAGCGACCAGGCGGAGAGCCAGCAGGTGAAGGTCTTCTCACCTGAGGGAAAATTGCTACGTGCAGTGGGTAAAGCGGGTGGACGCCCCTGGGCCGGTAAATATGACGGGAAAGCCCTGCTGCACCCGGCGGGTGTGGCTGCTGACGCTCAGGGTGGTGTGCTGGTGGCAGAATCCACCATCCCCAAGGTGATGTCTCGCTTTAGTGCATCGTCTGGCAAACTCCTGCAGCGTTGGTACGGCGATCGCTCCTACGCCACTACAAATATCCCCGATCCCCATGACCCATGGACGCAATACTATTCGTTGGAGGGTGGTGCCCCTGGCGGATTCGCCCGTGCGCGTGTTGCTGGGGAGGGCGGTAGCGGGAACCCTGATGCCTATTGGTGTCTCCCCAAAATCGGCTACCCACAAGTTGATCTTTTGCTGGATACGATGAATGTCCCATTGTGCTTTTATGCCAAGAACGGCAAACAGTATATGGTCAGCGATTCCAGCCCGCACGGTATTAGCCTGATAAAAGGTAACACCTTCACCCCAGTTGGCTATGCTCGTGTTACAAACTGGCAAACAGAGAAGAACGGGGTGGAACTCTGGAGCGATTTAAACGGCGACGGGAAGGTGCAGCCGAATGAACTGGTGATGCTCTCGACTATCGACGGCAAACCGGCACCGCAGTTTGCCTCACAAACGGGTTCCATGTGGATGACCGAGACAGGTGATATGTACCTGGTATCAGAGAGCAATAGTATTGTGAAGATTCCTGCAACTGGCTTCACCAAGCAAGGTGCCATCCTGTGGGATGTGACGAAGGCCAGCTATGTAGTGCCCGTCGTACTCCCTGGCACAGATAAGATTTTCACTGGCTGGCGCGCTGGTATTCTCGGAGTGCGCACCGATGCGGAGCAGAACGTTTACGTCTGTTTCAATACCAATGCGCCGTACGCCACACCGGAGTTGACCAAGGCCATGCAGGAGGGCTTAGGCCACGCGGCAGAATTTAACGCGGTGAAGTTCGCTAAATATGGCCCGGATGGTAAGATGCTCTGGATGACCGGGCGCAAAGCCACTGGTCCAGCCAAGTCAGGCGAGATGTATCACTTCTGGGTACTCGGTGGGCTGGTGAATGACCGTTACATCGTTGGCGCCAGCGAGTGGGGCAACATGTACATCTATACTGAGGACGGCTACTTCGTCGACACCCTCTTCGATGTAGCTGGCATGGGAACCGGCAAGCCTCCTTATACTTTCGGTAGCGAGACGTTTGCCGGACGTATCCAGTATTTCCCAGGGCTCAACCAGGTATGGGCCTACTCTTGCGGGAAGTCCTTCAAGGTGCGTGGTTTCGATCATGGGATAGTTAAAGACGAAAAACGCATTTCTGGCGCTGTCGTGCTGGACAAGGTCTATGATCTAACCAGCGCTAACGCGAAAGTGGAACCGCTCCAGATCGCCGCATTGGCGGATGTGAAAGAGCTGGATGATGCACCAACGAGCACATTACACATTGGTGACAAACCGTTAGCGAGCGCCCAGCTTGGGTATGACGCAGATTACCTCTATGCTCGCATCCATGTGATTGATGACTCACCATTGAAAAATAGTGCAGATGACGCGCGAATGGCCTTCAAAGGTGGGGACTGCGTCGGTCTCGATCTGGGGCCAGCAGGTGCACGCACCACGCCAGGAGCCGGGGATATTCGCCTGCTCGCCGCGCTGGTGGGTGGACAGCCGCGGCTGATCGCCTTGAAAGTGGTCACTAAACTGGCGAAGAATCCGAACATCTACAAATCGCCTGTCGGGCAGGTAGATTATGAGTTCGCTGGTGAAGTGCCGGGCGGCAAAGTAACGCTAACCCCCGATGCAGATGGCCATGGCTATACCGCTAATTTAGCGGTGCCACGTAGCTTCCTGGAAGAGATATCGCTGCAACCCGGCACTGACCTGGCGGGGGACATTGAGGTGCTTCTCTCCGGTCAAGGCGCCCGCGGTCTACAGGTAGTTTCGCGTAATTACCTCTTTACCCCGCGTGCGTCGGAGACGACCATGACAGATGACCTACCCTCTGAAGCACGCATGTATCCACAATATTGGGGTACAGTGCAAGTGAAATAGCGTACTTCCGTCATCACGGGAGAAATTTATACAGCCCTGTTAGCGGTTGCAACTGTTATTGGGGCTGTAACGTATAGTATACAATAGCTCCGTATCGGTTGACACTAACAGAACCGTTATGATACAACAATGCAAATGCTGTAGAGCTAATTAAATGGAGGAAAAAATGCAAACCCCCAAGTTTGCCATCTGCTTGATGGCCCTCGTCCTGTTTGTTGGTTGCTTTGTGCATCCGGTAACTGCCCAGGAAGGTGGGATGTCGCTGAATAGCGAGGTTTCCGTCGTACCAGCCCCTGGCCCTGTTACTATTGATGGTAATACTGACGACTGGGATTTGTCGGCAGGCATCTGGAGCTATAATACTCCAGTGATCACTGATAAATTCAGTGTATGGACGCACATGATGTGGGATGACAAGGGGATCTATTTTCTCGCCCGTTATGCTGACAAAAGCCCGATGATGAACGCCACAATGGGCAAGGACTTTGCCAATAGTTGGAAAGCTGATTGCTATCAGGCGCGAGTTATTCTCGATGATAAGACAGCTGATGAGCACCAGATGCACATCAACATGTTCTACTCCACACCAGATAAACGACCATTCATGATCGTGAAACATGGTGGTTTTGGTGGCAATAATGATGCCACAGGCCCCGATAGACCTGATTTATTGGCACGTTTCGGCCCGGATATGGAAAAAGCTGACGGTAAGATCGCCATTGCTCTTAGTAAAGAAGGATACAATGCGGAGGCGTTTTGGCCGTGGAGTTATATACGCCTTAATGGCCAGCCGCTGAACGCAGGCGATAAATTCGTCTTTGGTATGGAAGCAATGTGGGGCGATGTCACGGGTACGGACATCTGGCCATCTCACCGGCTAGCTGATGGCATTAAGAATGACAAAGTCAACCGTATCTTCATGTTCCGCGCCCGCGATGGCTGGGGTTCAGCGGTCATCCAGGAGAAAGGACATCTCAATATCACCGCCGTGCAGCGTGAAATTTACGCTCAAAGACTCAAACAGTTTGTAAATTACGACACAACGGGCACTATTCCCATTAAATACGACCTGGCTGATGATCGAGAAGTCACCATCGCCATCGAAAATGATAAAGATACCCGCGTACGTAACCTCTTTGGCCAATTTCCACGGCAGGCAGGTAAAATCACGGACTTGTGGGATGGGCTGGACGATAATGGCAATCCCGTGCCCCCCGGTTCGTATACCGCCCAAGTACTGGATCACAAACCGATCAGCCTGCGCTTCTTCAACAGCCTCTATAATGCCGCTACTCCGCCGTGGAGCACTGACAAGGGCAAAAAGATATGGGGGCCAGACCATGGTAACCCGGCTTCGGTAGCAATCCGCGGTGATGTAATCCTCTGCGCCTTCACTGGTGTAGAAGGCGGGATGGGCCTCTTGCGCTGTTCACCAGACGGTATTATCCAATGGTCTAATGTTACCGAAAACACCGATGCCTGTATGGACGACAAGTTTGCTTATGGCTTTACTTGGGAAGGGGTATTGCGACGCTTTAACCTGACAACCGGGCAACTAATACCGTTTGCTGATGCGCTCCGCAGCCCGGGTATTGCCTTGACGGATGTTGTTCTCAATAAAGACAATGAATCCAGTATCGCCTGTGTAGATGGCAAGCTATTTATAGCTGGAGAAAAACTCTACCGTATTGATCCGGCTACTGGTGCGGTTGAGGCTGCATTGGTGGTAGCAAATTTGCGTGCTGTGACCTCTTACCAGGACAAACTAGTAGGCTTGTTCTCCGATGGTACGGTAGCAAAAATTAATGCTGATGGTATCCGCGGGCAAGTAATCATCGTGGCCAAAGGTGTCGTTAAACCGGTTCGGATCTCCATAGCTGGTGATGGACGGGTGGCGATTACTGATCGTGGCACCAACCAGGTTCTGCTCTTTGGGACAGATGGCAAGCTGGTGCAAACGATAGGCGACGCCCGTACCGAGCCAGAACGTCCGGCTGGCAAGTTCATCGAGTCTGATCTGGCTAATCCACTGGGAGCGGCATATGATGAGCAGGGACGGATATGGATTGCCGAAGCAAGTAAGCACTCCAAGCGGGTGACCGCCTGGTCCGATAAAGGACAGCTACAGAAATCATTCTGGGGCGCAGCGGATTACGGGGCGATGTCGGGCTTCCCCTTCACCTTCGATTCTACTCGTTTCATCGCTCACTGCGTTGAGTTCAAACTCGATCCCAATCCGGATATTATGAACCGACCTACCGCTGAAAAGCCACTCATATACCATCCTGAGTTGGCTGGAGCGCGTGGTTTCATTTACAGCTACCAGGGGCATGAATTCGTTTGTGCCGCTCCCGGAGGCAACGACCCATCGCCGATAACAATTTTTCGTCGAAATAAAGATCAGGTATTCGTGCCATGCGTACAGTTTAAGAAGACTGGGCAGGCATGGGTGGATCGTAATGGCGATGGTAAAGGATCTCCGGATGAATTGACCAATATAAACCTGGGATGGACATACTGGTCAAATGGTTGGGTACGCCCCGATATGGCGATTATGACAATTAGTGGTAATCTCCTCAAGCCGACAGGGATTTCACCGGAAGGTGTTCCACTCTATGATTTTACCCGTCCGGAAAAGATTGCTAATTGGTTTAATACCCGGGAAACACAGGGCACCAGTGGGGGCACCGCGGTGATCGACTTGGCGGGTAATGTCTCCGATGGCATCCGTTTCCACACCGTTGATGGACGTAGTGGCGCATATCCTAATCTTTATGGACGCCATGATGCCCCTGCTGCCCAGCGGGGTGTGTTGATCGCACCATTCCGTACTAACGGTGTGGTCGAGGATGTGCCGACAGTAGGCGCTATCACAGCATTGGGCGGTGATCGCGGTGAATGGTTCCTGATGACAATGGATGGCCTGTACATATCAAGCATATTGCAGGATATCAAAGGTGATGTAACTCTCGATGCGACTTTTGTCGGAGCGGAGAGCTTCGGTGGGTTTATCTGGCGCGACGAAAAGAAGCGGGTGCTTGTACAACTCGGCGGCAACTCTTACCGTTTAATGGAGGTATTAGGGTTGGAGACATGCCATAAACAGCAGCTGACCCTGGAAGTAACCGCCGAACAGATAGCTGAAGGACAGAAAATTGCTGCTGCTCAAAAGGCTGCGGCCGGCGTAGAACCGAAAGAATTAACTATTACCAAGGTTGCCACTTTGCCCGCCGGTACAGTTGCAGCTGACCTGCCCATGGATAAATCGTTAATCGCTGGAGTACCCGATTTGCTGGTGAAGGAACGCGGAGATGCAACTCGGTGGTGGCGTGCGGCGCTGGCCCACGATGGGAAAGACATGATGATCGTCTGGCAAGTTGCCGATGCAAGCCCGTGGAAAAATGGTGAAGGCAGGTTCACTCACGCCTTCATCGGCGGTGACTGTGTCGATCTTAAATTGCAGATTCCCGGGCGCGGACCGGTGCGTGTACTGGTTGCACCGATAGAGGGAAAAGATGCCGTTGTTTACTCCCAGCAGACTGCCGCTGTTAAAGATAACCCTACGACATACGTCGTCGGCAATAACGCAGGCAACGCCGCCAATTTCGATGTGGTTCGAAGAATGGCGACTGCCACCGCTAAATCAATGACTTCCCCGACTGGTTATACGGTTACCCTGCGCGTTCCGCTGGCCGATCTGGGCCTTGAAGCCGCTAATATCATAGCCGTCAAGGGAGTTATCGGGGTGATCTATTCCGATCCCACCGGTACCAACCGTCTCGCACGTCTCTATTGGAACGACAAACAGACGGGCATGGTGTCAGACGTACCCTCGGAAGCCAAGATAGACGCCACTCGCTTTGGGCCAATCAAGTTAGAGAGGTAACATCTCTAAGTTAAACAATTTACGCACCTCTGGCAAAAGCCGGAGGTGCGTATTAATGTCATTTCCAACCATCAAGGAGGTATTTGTATGTTTGGTAAGTACTCACATGGTCGCAGGATGAATATCGGCGGCCGTATATGGCTTTGTGCCGTGCTAGCTTTGCTGGCCAGCGCCGCTTTTGGCGCTAATCTGGTGTCAAACACCGAGCTGGCGGCGGCCAATTCGCGTTATGTTTTTTTGCCGCCGATTGACGATGGCGGCAAATCCAGTGGCTCCCATGCAGTGACTATCTGTTTGCCAGCTGGCTATGGTTCCACTGATAGACGCTATCCGGTGATATATCTCTTAGATGGCGATTTGTCTCTCATGACTAGCCAGCATGGTTTTAGCGATACGATTGCCTATGAGCAGGTGCACGATCAATTGGTGCATGATGGGTTAATTGAACCGGCAATCTTTGTGGCTATCCATAATTCTACCGACTTAGATGGTAATTACATAAAAGGAAATCGGGGTATCGATTATCATTATTCCACAATGACCGGTGAGAATGGTGCCGTGATCCCTTCAAAATCGGAAGGTTACTACGAATACCTTGCCAAGACGATCAAACCGATGATCGACGATGCGTACCGCACGCGAACAGAGCCAGCATCCACCGGGATCGCGGGTTTTTCGGCGGGTGGAGCGGGTGCATTCTGGATGACTTATCTGCATCCAGAAACTTTCGGCATGGCGATTTGCCAGTCTCCGCCATTCTTTTCCTCCTGGGTCAATAAAGAGCTGCAAGCGATGATGGATGACACAAAGCGACCGATTCCCGCGGTGAAGCTGTGGTTCGACGCCGGTTCGCAGGAGTTCGATTTCATCTATAAGGATGCTTATGCGGCCTATCGGACGTTGATCGCCCAGGGTTTTCGCTCGAACGAAAACATCGCCTTCTACACCGGGCATGGCCATGGACATGAGAAGTTTGACTGTAATCGCCGGCTGCGTGCCGGACTCTTTTTCATGCTACGTACCAAAACCCCAACATTGACGGGGGTGGAAATTACCCAGATGGAATCTGAGCCGACGGCTGGTGGTCCGCTCAATCTGACGCGTCCGAGTCACGTGGTGCTGGAGACGATTTACGATAATTGGTTCCGCCTGACCGACTGTACTGCAGAATTTTCCATTAAAACTTCAAAAGTGGCATCCCTTACAAAAATCACCAATGAGCTGCGTCCCATAACCCCTGGGCACACTACCGTTACCTCATCTTATGCTGGACGTAAGATTGTGCGGGATGTGCAGGTGGTGCCTCCTACGGCACAGGAGAAATGCGTTGCTACGAAAACACCTATTGTCATTGATGGCGATCTGTCCGACTGGGCGAAGCTGCCGGTGCAGGTAGAGAAACCGTTTAACGCCAGTGATGTCTCGTTGTGGAGCGGGCCCGCCGATCTCTCGTATCGCTTCGGCTGTACATATGATGATAAGTATTTCTATGTAGCCATTCAGACTACCGACGAGATTATGAATAGCGTCCCTGGTAAAGACCCGTGGTTCCAGGATGGAGTAGAAGTGCGTCTCGATGCCCGTCCGGAGGCGGAGCGATTGTTCGGTCAAGGCAAGGAGTTCCAAGACTTTTTGCTGATAGCGATGAGTCCTGTACATGCGGGTGAACCAACAGTTCCTCATAACGCAGTTCAACTCCCGGCAGGGACAAAAACCATCTGCGTAGCCACACCAACGGGGCATAATACCGAGATAGCCATCCCCATCTCCTATCTGAATGAAAAGGCAGGCCAGCCTTGGCGTGCAGTTCATCTTAACGTGGTAGTCAACGATCTTGACAATGATTACAAAGGCTTCAAAGGAGATAAGCTGTGGTGGCAAGCGGACTGGCGTACTCCTGCCAGCACCTGGGGAGCGGGTACATTTGTAAAAAAATAGGGTAAGTATTCGGTAAAAAAATCTACTAATATTTGTAGTAAAACTCGTTCTACGGAAATA
>JBBRXO010000030.1:0-25142 GCA_038248345.1 Armatimonadota bacterium
GGGAATACTAGCATAGCGGAACGCTACCCCGGGCGTTGCCCGAGGCTAAAATATTTATTCAGGATATAGGTGTATTACCCTATTAGCACGTATTTTATATTATGAGCTAATAGAGTTATAGGCAATAAAGGAGAAATAATAACATAGCCTCGGGCAACGCCCGGGGTAGACATTGGAATAAACCGGACGTGAATAATGACAAATTGGAACAAGCACCCCCTGCGTGCTAAGGTTCTTCTATGGTACAATATCCTCGGAGAATCAATGGTACTTACTGCTATTATAATAGTGATGATACTGGCGGTGGCGGGGCTGGCGGTGCGCGAGGTCGGGTTGTTCTTCAAGGATGAGGGAGAATTCCGTATGCGCCGGCTCACGTTACGGCTGCTCACCGCTTTTTTGCTTATCATCCTCCTCGGATCGGTGCTGGCGGCGTTGCGCGTGCCGGCCTTCTACCTGGAGAATCCGGTGATAGATCCGGCGATATTCCTCGCCTTCTGGGGGTGCATCGGGCTGCTGGCCGGGGGGATAGTGATGCTGGTGATTGCTGATTTCAACCTGTTGAGCGCGGAGAATGAGCGCCACACCAGCAAGCACTGGCAGGAGATAGCCGAGACCATCGCCCGGCATCGCGACGAGAAGCGGGGAGGCAAACAAGATGGCGATAGATGAGACTGACCGCAAGTACCTGAAACGCGCGGTGGTATTGGCGGCGCGTGCACACGGCCACACCGCGCCAAACCCGATGGTAGGCGCGGTGATCGTGCGCGACGGCGTGGTGGTGGGCGAGGGGTATCACCACAAAGCGGGGGATCCACACGCGGAGGTGCTGGCGTTGCGTGCCGCGGGGGACAAAGCGCACGGGGCGACGATATACGTCTCGCTGGAGCCGTGCTCGCACTACGGCAGGACGCCGCCCTGCTGTGCCGCGCTGCCCCCGGCGGGGATCACCCGGGTAGTCTTCTGCTCGCTCGACCCCAATCCGAAGGTCGCCGGGCGCGGGGCGGATTACCTCTTTGAGGCCGGGCTGACGGTGGAGCACGGTGCGTTTAAGCAAGAGGAAGCGCGCCTCAACGAGGCCTGGCGGCATTGGATGTTTAAACACCGCCCCTTTGTCACGGTCAAGCTCGCGAGTACGCTCGACGGGCGCATCGCCACACGCACCGGGGAGTCGAATTGGATCACCGGCGCGGCCGCACGTCGCGACGTACACCGCCTGCGTGCCACCCAGGACGCCATCCTCACCACCGCCAGCACGGTGATCGCTGATGACCCCGAGCTTACCGCCCGTCTACCCAACGCGCAGCAGCCGCGCCGGGTGGTGCTCGACACGCATCTGCGCACGCTGCCCGATGCCCGCGTCTACGCCCCCGCTACCCGCCCCCCGCTGCTCTTCACCGCCGTGGAGGATGAGGCACGCCTCGCGCCCTTTTGCGCCCGGGGGGCAGAGATAGTGCAGGTGCCCACCGACGGCGACGCCCTCTGTCTGCACACCGTCATGGACGCCCTCGGCGCACGCGACATCCTCGCGCTGATGACCGAGTGCGGTGGCACCATGGCCGCCGCGCTCATCCGCCACGGCCTGGCGCACAAACTCCGCCTCTACCAGGCCCCCAAACTCATCGGCGGCGACGGCCTCCCCGTGCTGGGCGGGCTGGGAGTTACCGGCATGGACGAAGTGCTGATGCTAACGGATATGCGCGTGAAAATGATCGGTGGGGATATGCGGTTGGAGGGGTATTTGTAGGGAGTTGTGCGATTTTCGGGGAATGCTAATATCAACCACCCTAAAGGGTACTCACGGCACCGACACCCCCTTATCGCGCAGTTCTGTTGCTTTGCTTTCTGAGCAGCTCTCACAACGGTATTGTGGGTTTTTGTCGCCGGTACGGTCGTAGTTGTCCGCCTGCACCAGACGGTAGCCACGTCCGTTGGCTCCGCAGTCGACACAGCACATATCGTCGCGGACATGCCAGATAGGGTCATCTAATTTTTTGGTAGTGAAGATGAAGCGGTCTACCCAGAAGAATATTAAACCACCGATGATGTTCGCTACTGCTGAACCGATCCAATCCTCACGCGTTCCGAAGGGGTTAGACGAATGTTTGAACCAGGCGATTACCGGCGCCAGTATGGGCGTGGACAACTGCCAGCGCAACAGATATAGCAGATAGCGGCGAATCAAAATTAATCCCTCGCCTATAATATACGAGCGGGTGGGGTGGGATGTCAATCAGTTTATTATTGTGAGCGTAACGGCTATTGCACGAAGGCCGTCGATATGGTAACATAACACGTACCAAATCTATGGTTTAAATGGAGAGTAGCAACGTGGGAATCTTTTCCTGGATATTTATAGGCATACAGTGTTTTTCTGGCCTTTGTTTAGTTCTGTTGATGGCGATTCAGACCACCAAAAGTGAACAGAGCGGATCGGGAATGGGCTGGGGAACAATCGGTGGCCAGGCTAGTTCTACAGTGAAGAAATTTGGCTTGGACGCTAATATCTCACGCCTGACGATGATTTTTGCGGTTACCTTCATTGTCTCCTCGGTTATCGCAGCATACGTCCACAAAAACAATTTCTAAAATAGTTTATGCCCGGGTGGCGAAAATGGCAGACGCGCCAGGTTGAGGGCCTGGTTCTCGTAAAGGGAGTGCTGGTTCAAATCCAGTCCCGGGCACCACATATATAAAAAAACCACTGACTTGGTCAGTGGTTTTTTTGTGCGTCTGGTATGGTTTGTTGTAAGGGGAGTGCCCCTCTACTCGATTACCTTTCTGCTGTCCGATCCACCACCACTCCCAGCGGGTAAACTTCGCGCATCTTCTCGTCGATCCACGTCATGGATTCTATCGGGGAGCGGCCTAGCCAGGTGGGGCAGGTGCAGAGGATCTCCACCAGCGAGAAGCCTTTGCCCTCAATCTGCGTGGAGAAGGCTTTGGCCAGCGCTTTCTTTGTCGCCATCACTTCTTTCGGGTTGTTCACCGTCTGTCGGGTGATATAGGTGGCGCCGTCGAGGGTAGCGAGCAATTCACTCACGCGAATGGGGTATCCGGTGCGCTTTACATCACGTCCCAGCGGTGAGGTACTGCTCACCTGGCCCAGTAGCGTAGTTGGGGCCATCTGTCCGCCCGTCATGCCGTAGATGGCGTTATTGATGAAGACCACGGTGATATTTTCGCTGCGGGCAGCAGCGTGGACGATCTCCCCCATGCCGATGCTGGCGAGGTCGCCGTCGCCCTGGTAGGTGAAGACGATCGCGTCGGGCACGGCGCGTTTGACGCCGGTGGCCACTGCGGGCGCGCGCCCATGGCTAGCCTCCAGCATGTCGCAGTTGAAGTAATCGTAGGCGAAGACGGCGCAACCTACCGGGCATACGCCCACGGTACGCTCCAGCACGCCCAGTTCTACCAGCGTCTCGCCCACCAGCCGGTGTACGATACCGTGCGAGCAGCCCGGGCAATAATGCTGGCGGATGTCACATAGGCCTTCAGTGCGGGAGAAAACTTTTTCGCTGTTAATTTCTGTTGTCATGTTAATATCCGTTCATTTGCCCAGCGCGCGTTGCGCTGCGTCAGCTACTTCATCAGGGGTGAATACCGACCCGCCCGTGCGTCCGTAGAACTCCACCGGGCGCGTGCATTCCACCGCCAGTCGTACATCTTCCACCAGCTGTCCGGCGCTCAACTCAACTGTCATAACTTTCTGCACCTTTTGAGCGGCGGCTTTCAAGGCGGCGTAGGGGAAGGGGTAGAGCGTCTGGGGGCGGAACAGCCCGGCAATGATGTCGCGCTCCGCCAGCATCTCGATACTAGTCTGGCAGATACGCGCCGAACTACCGTAGGCCACAAAGAGCAGTTCCGTGTTTTCGGGGATACTCTCTTCCCACCGCAGGTCTTCGACGGCCATGCGTGCGTATTTCTCCAGCAGGCGGTCATTTATCGCTTCCAGATCAACCGGGTTGATCAGCAGCGTGTTGACGGTAGTACGGCTACCCTTGCGGGTGCCGCGCGTGCCCCAGGGGAGCGGTGCGGGTACGGGGATGGGGGGCAGGGTGATCTCTACCGGCTCCATCATCTGCCCCAGGATAGCATCGGCCAGAATGAGTACCGGGTTACGGTACTTCTCCGCCAGGTCAAAAGCGTCACGAGTGAACTGGTACATCTCCTGCACCGAGGCGGGTGCCAGCACCATCGTGCGGTAGTCGCCGTGTCCGCCGCCGCGGGTGGCCTGGAAGTAGTCCGCCTGCGCCGGGGCGATATTGCCCAGGCCCGGCCCACCGCGCTGTACGTTGACTATCACGCAGGGGAGCTCCGCCGTGGCAATATAGGAGATACCTTCCTGCTTCAGGCTCACGCCCGGGCTACTGCTGCTAGTCATCACGCGCACACCGGTAGCCGCCGCGCCGTAGACCATATTAATGGCCGCCAGTTCGCTCTCCGCCTGCAAAAAAACGCGCCCGGCGGCGGGCATCAGCGTGGAAAGATACTCGGGGACTTGATTCTGCGGGGTGATAGGATAGCCAAAAAAGCAGGAGCACCCCGCATCCATTGCCGCTTTGCAAATGGCCTCATTCCCCTTCATTAATTGTCTTTTACTCACTAACAACCGCCTTTTTACCGTCGCGGTATACCTCAATGCATACGTCCGGGCACATCAGCGCACAAATGCGGCACCCGGTACAATTTGCTGGCGCCAGCACCGCCGCCGGGTGAAAGCCGCGCGAGTTCAGCTCATCGCCGATCCCCAAACAGTTTTTGGGGCAAAACTCAATGCACAACTGACACGCCTTGCACTTTTCACTATCGATAATAACTTTAGGCATGGATAATCAACCACCTGCCCATATATTACCATGAATGGGGTGGGGCTGTGAAATATATCCCGAGAGATTGACCTCTTTGTTGCATAGCGCTTTCAGTGCCGGCCTCTCCTTGACAGCGTCCCGCCGATTAAGTATTATAGACAAGTCATTGCGACGGATATCTTCCGTGGCGACAGATGCCGAAGTGGCGGAATGGCAGACGCGCATGGTTCAGGTCCATGTGGGGGCAACCCCGTGAAGGTTCGACTCCTTTCTTCGGCACCATATGATATCAAGCGCCTCGGATTTATCCGGGGCGTTCTGCATTTATGACAAATTCTACTGAAACAGTGAAAAAACGGCGTCCTGTCCTCCGCATCCTGTTGGTTGTGGCATTGGTATTGCTCGTCTTCATCACCGCCTTCGGCATCTACCTCAATTCTTATGGCAGGAGAGACCAGTCTGCCCAGGCCGGCAAGGTTGATGTGGTGATAGTGCTGGGCGCGAAGGTCATGCTGGGACGCCATACCAGTATGGTGGAGCGTACCCGGCGCGGGGCGGAGTTAGTCAAAAACGGCCAGGCGGGGTACTTGCTGCTCACGGGAGGGCAGGGGTCTGATGAGGATCGCTCCGAGGCGTCGGCGATGGCGGAGCTGGCCACCGGCTTCGGCGTACCGCGCGAGAAGCTGATCCTCGAAGATAAATCGCGCAACACCCGGGAGAATGCCCTCTTCTCCGCGCGCATCTGCCACGAGCGCGGCTGGCAAAAGGTAATAATCGTCAGCGACACCTTCCACCTCTGGCGCGCCCGGCGTAATTTCCAACACGAGAACCTGACCGTCTACACCAGCCCCGCGCTGCAAAGCGATCCCAGCCGACATTGGTATGAATGTACGCCCATGGTTCTGCGTGAGGAAGCGGCGATATTGCGGGATATGATGATGGAGCGGTGAGCCCCAAGCACCATCATTTCCTACTTCCTACTTCCTAAAACCTAAAACCACTCACCCTCGCGCATTAAGCGCCATCTTCGCCAGCAATAACCCGGCGATGGTTTTGGCGTCGTTGAACTCACCGTTCAGGAGCATCTGGTTGATCTCCGCCCAGCTCAAGGCGACAATCTCCAGGTTTTCGTCCTCATCCTGCTCCAGGCTTTCGGGGGTCAGCTCCTCTGCCAGGTAGAGGTGCAGCAACTCCGACGAGTAGCCGGGGGCCAGGTAGTTCGCTACCAGCTTCGTCAGTTTGCCCGGGCGGTAGCTGATCTCTTCCATCAGTTCGCGCGCCGCGCACTCCGCCGGGTCCTCGCCTGCCTCCAGCCCCCCTGCCGGTATCTCCAGCAGCGCCTGCCCCGCCGCGGTGCGCCACTGCCGCACCAGCGCCACGCGCCCGTCCGGCAGCACCGGTATCATCGCCACCGCCCCCCCATGCCCCGCAATCTCGCGCTTCGCCAGCTTGCCATTCGGCAGCCGCACGGTATCCACCCGGATAGTCAGCAGTCTTCCCTGGAAGACAACTTCCGAGCTTACAGTTTCTTCGGTTAGGTTTGTCGTCATTGTTTGGTTCCTTTTATCATTGGGAGCGCACGCATCACTCCGGCACATCCCTGAATGGCCCGTCCTGCTCCATGATGCCGGCTAGTGCTGGTTGATCATGGTGGTGGCCGGTGAGGCGGACGCTGACTATTTTGCTGACGCCGGCCTTCTCCATGGTGACGCCGTAGAGCACGTCTGCGGCCTCCATGGTGCCTTTGTTGTGGGTGATGGTGAGGAATTGGGTGTCGCGGCAGAAGTCGCGCAGCACATCGTTGTAGCGGCCTACATTGGCCTCGTCCAGCGGTGCGTCGATCTCGTCGAGCACCACGAAGGGGCTGGGTTTGACGCGCAGCATGGCGAAGAGCAACGCCAGCGCGGTGAGGGCGCGCTCGCCGCCGGAGAGCTGCAGCAGGTTCTGGTTGCGCTTGCCGGGGATGGTGACGTTGATGTCGATGCCGGATTCCAGCACGTCCTGCGCGTCGCAGAGCGCTAGCTCGGTCCTGCCCCCGCCGAAGAGCCGTGTGAACAGATCCTGAAATTCCTTGGCGATGGCGTTGAAGGCAACGAGGAATTTTTCGATACAGGTAGCATCAATCTCTTTGATCAGTTTTTGTAGTCCTTCACGTCCGCTTTCCAGATCACCGCGCTGAGTGGTGAGGAAATTCAGTCGTTCGTGGATGCGCTCAAACTCTTCGATGGCCCCCAGATTAACAGTACCCAGCTCCTCAATCGCCGCCTGCAGCTCCTTTAGCCGAACCACCGCCACGCCGCGGTTTTCCACCGGTATCGCTCGGGCGATCGCCTGATCAGGGGTGAGACGATAGTCATCGAATAGTTGATTGTTGAGGTAATTTAACTCGGTATCTACCTGGGTGATGCGCAGGTCGCTGCGGTGCAGGCGGTTCTGGCATTCCTCGACTGACTCGCGTCCCTTTTTCTGCGCTTCCAGTATTTCACCGATCGTCTCCAATAGTTGCGTACGTCGGCCTTTCGCGGTATCGAGATCGCCGGTGCCTTGCTGATATGCCCCTCGCAATCGCTCTAACTCCGTGGTGGCTTCTGTGCTGCGCACAGTTAGAGCGGAGATCTTTAGTTGCATCTCGGCAGCGTTTTTCTCGTTCTGCTTCAGCCGGGTTCCCAGTGAATTATGTAACTCCGTGGCACGGTTAACTGCGGACACAGCGGCATTCAATTCTCCGCGTACCGCTGTAAGTTTGACGCGCAATGCTGAATACTGCTCCGTAATACCTTCACGCTCGCTCTGCCCAGCAACTAGCTCTTGTTCTGCTGCCTGTACGGCGGCTTCTGCGTCCTGCAGCCCGGTTTCCAATTCGGACAATCTGGCTTTGTGTTTCTCCTCTTCCGCGTGCGCGGTCTCCACTTCTCCGGCCAGCCATTTACTTTCCTTGTCCAATATCCCGCGCCGCTCATCAAGCGAGGCCACATCGCGGTGGGTGGTGGCTACCAGCCGTTCCACCTCGGCTACTGCCGTTGCCGCACGTTCGCTCTCTTTCGCCAGCGAAGTTATCTCCGCATCCAGCCGTGCGCTGTCCGCCTGTGTCTCCTGGTATTGTTTCTGCAGGCTGGCGGCCTTCAGCTCAATGGCCACAATCTTCTCGTTCAGCTCCTGCAGCTCACGCTTGCGCTTTAGCAGACCGCTGCTCTTGCCGGTAGAGCCGCCGCTGATGGCGCGCGCGGGGGTGACCACCTCGCCATCGAGGGTGACGATGCTTTTCCAGCCGCGTGCGCGGTTAGATTTGGCCAGGGTCAGGGCGGCTTCCAAATCTTCGGCGATGATAACACGACCTAATAGATGCTGCGCGATGAGAGTAAACTCTGCGTCGAAGGTGACCAGGTCCATCGCCAGGCCGAGGATACCCGATTGTGGCTGATAGTCGGCGCGCGGGGAGGGGTTGATCAGATCAAGCGGTAAGAAGGTGGCGCGGCCGGAACGTGTCTGCTTAAGGAAGTTCACTGCGTCTTTGGCGGCGAATTCGGTATTGGTCACTACATCCTGCAGGTTAGCGCCCAATGCAACTTCGATCGCTGTGTCGAGCTTGGCCGGGACATCCAGTAGCTCTGATACCACGGCAAATTTGCCCTTCAGTTTACCAGCTGTTGCAGCGGTAATTACCGCACGTACCCCCGGAAAATATCCTTCCAGCCCCTCTTCCAGTTCCTGCAGCGTGTTGCGGCGGCTGCGCAGCCCGGCAAGTGTCTCACGGGTGGCGCTCTCTTCGCGGCGCAGTGTGGATATCTTCTCCTGCAGACCATTGCGTCCATTCACGGCTTCCGTACGCTGTGCCTGCAGTTTCATGCGGGCGGCGATTCTCATCTCTTGCTCTGCTTGTGCCGCTGCCATGGCCGTCTGGCGTTCAATTATCTTTGTAGCGATATCAGCAATCTCGTTGCCGATGCGCGTTTCGCGCCCGGCGGAGGTCTGCAAGAGCGATTCCACGCGTACCAGCTCATTACGCACCCGCGCTGCCTGGTCGAGGATATCTAGATACTGGTTGCGCCGTTCCTGAATCGCCTTCGTTTTTCCATTTATCGCTTCGGCGGCTTCTTTTAGTATGGTGTCAGCGTCCGCAATCTCCCCCTCCAACCCAGTTAGCATAGCCTGCAGGCGTGTTACTTCGGCGCTAGCGGTGGCAATCTCTGTCTCAAATTTGCCTGATTGACTCTCCCATTCGGTACGTTCTTTCGAAAGCCGGTCGATCTCCGCGGTGGTGGTTGCGGCCTCTTGTTTGAAGAGCGCCAGCGCTCCTTCGGCGGCCTGCACGGCACTCATCAAACGCGATTCTACGTTGCGTCGTTCTTCCAGTTCATCTTCCAGATGTTGCAGTTCTGCACGTAAGGTAACTTCCTTTACTTCGTGCTGATGCACTGCGTGGCGCAGTGTCTCCAGCTCCTGCTGCAGTTCCGCCTCGCGTTCCTTTGCGCGCGCCAGGCTACTCTGCAGGCCGGTGTATTGCATCACCAGCAGCGAGAGTTGCAGGACAGTGAGTTCTTCATTGATCACCTGGTACTTGCGTGCCTTCTCCGATTGCTCGCCCAGTGGGCCAATTTGTGCGTTCAGTTCATCAATGACGTCATGCACGCGGAGCAGGTTCAGCCGCGTTTGCTCCAGCTTGCGCAACGCCTCTTTCTTGCGTTGCTTGAAGCGGGAGATGCCGGCCGCCTCTTCAAAGAGTGCGCGGCGCTCTTCCGAACGCGAGGAGAGCACGGCGTCGACCTCACCCTGGCTGATGATGGAGTACGACTGTTTGCCGATGCCGGTGTCCATGAAAAGGTTATGTACGTCGCGCATACGCACGGGGGTACGATTGATGAGGTATTCCGAGTCGCCGGAGCGGAAGACACGTCGGGTGATAGTTACTTCGGTGAAATCGGTGGGCAGCATACCGCTGCTGTTGTCGAGGGTCAGGTGAACTTCGGCCAACCCCAGCGCCTTGCGTGAATCGGAGCCGTTGAAAATGACGTCAGTGGATTTGGCGGAGCGCAGGCTCTTCATCCCTTGTTCGCCCAGTACCCAGAGAATAGCGTCGCTGATATTGCTTTTCCCCGAGCCATTCGGCCCGACAATAGCAGTAATTCCCGGCCCGAATTCCAAATCCGTGTGCTCGGCAAAGGTCTTAAAACCATAAATTTCCAGTCGTTTTAGATACATTTATAATTGTTCCAAGTTCTACTTGTCATTTAAAAGCTAGTGAATTGGGTGTTGCCCTTCTTCCAATCAGCAACAAAGATGCTATCTGACGCTGCAGAAGCGGAGATACCATTTATGATATCAAGGATAGGATATCAGCCTTTTGGCATGTTGTCCATATGATGCAATGCTTTCTCTACTCCTGCATACAATGGAGTTATAATTATTGAGCATCGTTGAAGAGCAATAGATTAATCGATTATGCCACCAAACATACTGATTGATGTTGTATTTGTCGTAAAAATGAGCGCAAAAATGACTTTACTATTGAAGAATGCAAAGAGTATAATAAGCGTGAGATAGCTATCTGTAAGAATGGTTTACTGAATAGTTGTCCAATATTTAAGGAGTTTACCAATATGATGCATTCTAGACCAGTGTATCGGCTCTTCATGCTTTTCGCGCTGCTTTGTTTTGGCGTGTCAGCAATGGCGCAGCGGACGGTGAATCATGGTATTCACGCGGTACCGGCACCTGCCAAGGTCGTCATCGATGGCGACATCAGTGAATGGGACACCTCGGGACAGATCGTCTGTTCCAAGGATGTTGCCTCGTTACTAGATATTGAAAGTGCCCGCGTGGCAGCCATGTGGGACAAAGAGAATCTGTATCTTAGTATCGTCTGGCGCGACTCTACTCCTATGATGAATAAGGTAGATCCGGTGACGATGCCGGGCAATGGCTGGCGTTCGGACTGTGTGCAGCTGCGGCTGAACATGAATGGTTTTGTATCCCACATAGATGCCTGGTATTACACCACGGGAAAAAAGCCTGCCATGTCTATCAGTTACGGTCGCATGGGTGTGGTAGATGGTGGTCAGCCGAAAGTAGATCGCCCGACATTTCCAATGCAAATAGGTGCACAGGAAGCCTTTCTGATGTCTCCAGATGGGAAAGGATACGTGCAGGAGATGAAAATACCTTGGGCAGTCATTACGCTGGACGGTAAGATGCCACCGAAAGATGCTGAATTACGCCTTGGGGTAGAGTTGTTTTGGGGTGCGGAATCCGCTGATAGCTGGCCACGAAGCCGCGTAACGGATAACCTGGCGGAGGGCCAGGTTAAAACGGACTTCTTTTGGACGGATTTGAATGGCTGGGGACGGCTGATTATTGTAGACAAGAACAATCTACTGCTTCCTCCTCCAACATGGCTACGCGCCAAGCAGGCGGAGCCGCAAGGACCAGCGCCGATAACCTTTACCTTGCCCAAAGATAGCTTCGTGACTATCGCTATTGATGATGCCAAAGGGAATCGCGTCTGCAGTTTACTCGGCGGAAAGAAGTTTGAAAAAGGCACGCATACCATTTATTGGTCTGGCCTTAATGATCGTAATGAACCATTGCCTGCCGGGCAATATCGCTGGAAAGGCATCTATCGTGACGCCATCGATCTTAATTGGAAGATGAGCTTCTATCAACCGAACCAGGTAACGCCGTGGAACAACTCTACGGGAACAGGTGCCTGGGGATTAGATCACGGCCACATCCGCACATTAGCAGCTGGCGATGGGCGCGTATACCTCGGTGGTATTGGCGCTGAGGCGGGTAACCCGCTCTTCGCCAGTAATGAGCAAGGCGACAAGGTATGGAATCAAAAAAGTGGTGAGCCGGATCATCTCGCATATGTCGATGGTATCCTCTACGCCTATACTACGACGGGAGATTCAAATTGGTTAGGCATTACCCCGCGCGGTCTCATGATGTTTGAGGCGAAGACTGGGCAATGGCTGGATATCACCGCGCCGGACGGCAAATCCACTCGGCGTCTGGAACTGTTGAAGGGTAAAGAGATTGCTGGCGGTTTCGCAGCGGACAAAGATGGCATTTACTTGTCTATCAAAGATGGTTCGGAAGTTCGTAGCTTTGATCGCACTACCTACGCTGTTAAGCGTTCATATTCCGTACCGTCAGCCGAGGAAGTATTTGCGACAAACAACGGGAAGTTGCTGGTAGCAACTCCTGACGGGCTCTTGGAACTGGATTTAACTACCGGGAAAGTCATTACCCTGATCAAAGAAGACCTCTCATTGGCGCGGGCAATCACTAAAGATTCACAAGGGTGTATCTATGTGGCCATGGCCAACCCAGATAACCGAATTCACGTTTATCAGCAAGCCGGAGATAAGATTACGCGCTCCTGGACGATCGGCAAAGAAGGTGGGCGTAAACAGAGCGGCTGGTATAACCCACGTGAAGGGTTCTACAATCCCTCCGGCCTCGCGGTGGATAGCGCTGGACGCCTCTGGATCGCAGAGAGTGGGTATTTACCCAAGCGCGTCAGCATCTGGAAGGATGGCCTATGGCAGCGCGACTTCATTGGTGATACCGCTTATGGTGGAGGCGGGTTAATTAACCCGCTCGATCCCACGCAAGCCTTCTACGCAGGCATGGTCTTTAAGATCGATCTGGAGAAGAACATCTATGCGCTAACGCAAGTAGGGATGGTGCTGCCCGAGAACATTGAATTGCTGGGAACAAAAACAGTAAATCCAGACCCCGCTGTTTCTTGGGATGAGAATCGCATTATAACCACACCATCCGCTAGTACTGAATATATGACTACGTATGCTAATCGTGCCTATCTGACGAGTTGTACAAATCCGCGGCAAATGTACCGCAAGCTACTCGATGGGCGCTGGGCACTTTGTGTTTATATAAACACGATAGATAAGATTGCGTGGATCGACCGTAACGACGATTGTATTGTACAGGAAGACGAAGTTATCCGTGGAACCAAACAGGATGTCTGGGGTGGCACAGATTACTGGGGTATGCGACCATCGCAGAATCTGGATCAGTATTTCTCCCACGGCGCCAATGGATTACGCTTGCGCTTACAGGGAGTAACAGCTGGTGGGACGCCGTTGTACGATTTCACCAAGTTTGAGACTATGGCTGGCGAGTGCCAGAATGGTATCGGCCTGCGTGATGGCAGCTATAACTCCGGTTGCCAAGGAGAACGTGGAGATTATTACAGCGAAATGCGGAAAATTTATCCGCTAGGGGAAAATGAGCGTACCTTCTGGTACCGTGGTGAGAATACTGGCCGTTGGACCTACCGGCTACCGGCGCCAGGTGTTGTACTATATCCATTCCAGGCTCATGGTGTGGCCGATGTGCCGTCACTGAAAGGTGAAGTGGTTTGCTGGGTATCTGACTTCGGACAGCGCTACCTCTTTACTGATGACATGCTCTATGTCGATCAACTCTTCCAGGATGGCCGTTCCAGCTCGGAAAGCTGGCCCGACAAGCCCAAAGTAGGCTTCAACGCTAATATGATGGCACCGGGACAGGAATCGTTCGGCGGATACTTCGCCCGTATGAAAGATGGACGCTATCTCCTGACCAGCGGATTCACCGACTGCCGCGTGTTTCAAGTTAATGGATTAGATTCCTTAAAACGTATCAGTGGAGCTGTTGAGTTAAAAGCGACTGACCTGGCGCAGACAATGTCGATTAAGCAGTTCCGCACCACGGGTGGCGAAGGGGCCGTGAAACTGACGATACCCAAAACGGCTAAGCCGATGTCAATAGACGGCAGGATAGATGAGTGGGATCAGGACGCGCCGCAGCACATCACAGTAGATGACCAACGCAACGCCCGCATCTACACATCATACGATGAGAAAAATCTGTACGTGGCGTGGGATGTTTTGGATCCCAGCCCGATGATGAATCAGGCAAAACGTTTAGAGATGGCCTTTAAAGGTGGTGACAGTGTCGATCTGATGTTCCGTCTCCCTGGTGACGATTTATCAAACCCAGCGTTACGCACTGGTGATCTGCGCTTGCTCATTACTAAATTTGAAGGCAAATTGCGCTCGGTACTTTATCGTCCGATATCTCCGGTTAAGCGCCCATTCTCCTTCGATGCTTTTGAAGGTGCTGGTCGGCAAAACACAGTCTCGATGGATGAAGTACGATCTGCAGATGAAGTGACTACCGCCATTACGACGGAAGCCAATCGCTACACCATTGAAGCGGCTATCCCCTGGACGCTGTTGGGCGTAACTCCGAAAGCTGGCGTGGAAAGCCGGATTGACTTCTGCGTGCTCTATAGCGATAATACCGGTATGCAGACGATGCTTCGCCGATATTGGTCAAATCGCGACACCAACATTGTCGCCGATATCCCCTCGGAAGCTCGTCTTCAGCCAGGAAACTGGGGACAAGTCACGTTAGGCGAATAAAATAGCACAGTAAGCTAGCGAGATCCCCTGCCCATGTATAATATGGGCAGGGGATTTGTCTAATATATTGCTAGCACACCGGACTGGCGGGTTATTTATGGGACAGCATCAGCAGAAACATGGGCTGGTGGCTTTTGCTATCATAGCTGTTGTGGTCTGTACGGAGGCAACAGCTACGCAGATGGATAGCTGGGCTACTCATATTACAGGTCATTGCGCTATGGTTTGGTGGTCAGAATGGCCACGACAACTTTGAAAACATCATATTGCGTGGGATGCTCCAATTGACATGCTCTTTCAATGGATCGCACACAAGCGAGTGCCTTTGTTGAATTTTCATCACGTGACGTTGCCACCAGCACCGAACGACGCAAACCTGCTACATTGAAAATGAAACTAAAAAAGCCGCCGTCCCAATTATATTGGGACGGCGGTTTTTTGGAATCAAGTTACACGTTTACATGCCCTATTTTGTAGCTGACACCGCTGGGTCAAAGGTCATTGTTCCCCAGGTGCTGGGGAGCAGTACGGTGCTTCCAGGGCGGTCAACGACGATACCCTCGGTGAGGCCTGCCCAGTGTGCAGCTCGCTCACGACGGTCGCCTGCTTCATTGGCAACTGCTACCGACGCATCAAAACCGATGGTTTTACCTGCCGGGTCAGTCAGGCCCAGGCTACTCAACGGAATTGCTACTTCGACAGTATATGGGGTAACTCCGGTTTTGTCGTTTTTAACACCCACATGCCAGACGGCACGCAGTCCCGTGACGGGCATTATCTGGTCGAATTTAACCTGAGCTGCTGGTGAGGTGATAGTGCGAGGATTCTGTCCTCCCGCTTTAAGTTGCCAGTATCCCTGGTTGAAGGTAGAGGTACCAGCGGCATCCTTTACCTGCGCCATCAGCACGCGTACATCACCATCGCGGACATCAGCACGGGTGCCCGTCCAGTTGGGAGCGAAATAGGCGTCCACATAAGCCCCACTGACGAATGGAGCGTAGGGTAGTTCACTACCAACATTAACCGGGCCGTTAGGTGCAGCTACATCATAGAATAGGTAGAGGTTATCTTTGTCATAGTTTGCGCGAACCATTGCCAGTTGCTGGCCATCCAATAGCACTTGCGCACGTGGGCGTCCGTTGTCGCCTCCCCAGTCGTTATCCAGGCCGTCAATTGTCAGAGGCTTCTGGATGAACTTGGCGTTATAGCCGGGGTGATCCAGCGGGGAAAGTCCATCAGGATCCCACGGTCGCACTATGGCTATTTGCTCAGCGGTGAGTTTTACAGTTGTTGTACCCACTGAACGAGTCTTCGGCATGGTAACCTCATGGATCGGCGACTCCGTGCCAGCGCCGAGGTGATAAACCTTGCCGGTTTTGGGATGGCGGTAGATAAAGGTAGACTGAATCTCACCATATAGTCTCTGATCAAGCGGGACTTGCTTACCGCTGTACGAGTCGTTGAAGATGTACCCGAGGAAAAGCCCGTCGGAACTCCAGACCCATACTGGGCCAAGTGTGTCAGTAACGAAGAGATTGCCATTTACCTCGCCGGCTAATGCTACCGGGTGGTACATCTGCCCGGGTAGGGCGCGTCCGGGAGCACGGCGTCCGACAGCCCACATGCACTTTCCTGTCTCTGGGTCGAAGCGAGCGAGTTTGGTACGCCAGTTACGGCTAGCCCACCAGCCTTGCCCGTCGATGCCAGGAAGGGTTAGCGGTTCAACAGCAGATGGTGATAATAGTGAGTAGCTGCCTTGCTTCGTCTGCAGCGGCACGCCCATCAGGACACTACTGACAGTTTTTTTTCCATCACCGCCGTTAAGGTCGGGTGCTACCAGTGGTGGGGTATCCTCAAGTTTGGACCAGTCATAGACTGGCACGCCATTCTCTAATATTTCCGTAGGACGAAGGATTGAATCGATAACGCGGAAGCCTTTCTGGTCTTTGTAGAAACGTTTAATATGTACTACAAGATCAGCGTCGAGTTGAGCTTCATGCACGCGCATCGATGGCGCTAGCATAGGTGGATTTTCCGTGAGTATCATCTCATCCATCGCCATTTTGCCATCGCCATTTTTATCGGCCCAGGTGACCCAGCTATTGGGGCCCTGATCATAGGACTGCTCAATTTTGTTGTTTGCTTTCCAGGAGCGGTGGTAACCTACCATCGCCACTGGCTTGGGACGACCGTTTCCATCATACATAAAGATGACGCCATTGTCGTTGCCGCCAGTGTTCATGAAGTAGGATTTGCCGTTATTGCTGACTAAGTTCCGTGAGGAGTAATGGAAGACCGGCCAGCGATCACTTCCACGCGGGCCAGTTAGCGGATTACCGCCGTGTCCATAACTGAGTAAAACATCTTCCTGGAACATGTCTGTCCAGCCTTCACTGTAGTGCCAACTTGGCATCCATGTTTTCTTCCCATAATCCAATTGATAAGCGAAGATGCCAGGCTCATCGCTGAAAGCATCGTTAGCTACTACGACCTCATCTGGTCGTCCGGGGTTAATGCTATAAGACCACAGGCTGAGCTTGGGGACAAACCATTCTCGCTGTACTTTCCCGTCAATTGACCAACGGCTGGTGCGGGGGAAGCCGGTGGCGGTGTCCTGTACCCAGAGCGTATTAGCATCGGTACCGAGGCAAATTCCGGTGACATTCCCTATACCGTTAGAATCGTATTTACCATCTACCGGAGCGCCGCCAGTTTTGCCGATACGTCGTAATAACGTCCCATCAGGAGTGAACACGCCCACCTGTCCAGCGAGGCCACTCGCGTAGATGTTACCTGCAGCATCTACTGCTATCGCATTCGGTTGATCCAGTACGCCATCTTTGATGATAGTGGCGTCGGTTTTTCCGTCCAGGTTGAGTCGGAGCACCTGCTTGCCGCTAACGACCAGCAATTTGTCTTTCACCACCGCCAGTCCTTTGGGAGAAGGTACGGTGATTTGCTGGCGAATAGCGCCAGTGGCACGGTCAATAATAAACAATGTGTCATCAGCGGCAATAGAGGCATAGATAGTATCAGCGTTTATAGCCAAACCATCCAGTGATGCCGTCCATCGGCCCGCCCAACGTGTATCGCCGGTCTGTTCATGTGGCTTGGTTGGGAGTTTTACCAGTATCTTACCGCGTGGCTGGCCAAGCTTGTATTCAGCTATCTCAACTCGCTTATCCCCGCTATTCATGATACCGAGGTAGAAGTTAGTCTCATCCATAGCTCCTGCCAAGCGTACATCCCATGGGTAGAATGAATAGTAACGCATAGCTATATTGCCATCATTATCCATCTGTTGGATTCCGGTTATCTGGTTATCCTCCACGCAGCTCCAGACCATCATGACGCTTTTGGAGTTAGAGCAGATGGAAGCAGGGCCACCCAGGTTACCGCCCCAATCGCCTTTACCATCGGGAGTACGGTAGGGGGGATTACCACTTTTCCCTACAGTCATCACATACTGGAGCGATGGTGATTCCGTGAAGAAAACGCCCTTGGTGGTGTAGTTGCCTTCTGCGGCTGGTAAACCCATATCAGTGGTGCCGTCCCAGAGTACGGTCTGCTTACCAGGTTCTACCGGTTGTGCGTAGAGCAGGCTACGAACCAACACGCCTTCTTTGTTGTACAATGCCAAGCTGACAAACCCCTTGCCGGGTGCCGTGTATGTTACGGGGATATTTACCATCTCCGGCAACGCGGCTATTGACGGTGTGGATGTCGTTAGCAGCAGTAAGAAAAGGGCCATTATGGCCATCATTTGGATGCGCACGCTTTGTTTGAAGCTCATTTGCTCCTCCTTCGAAAATAGTTCCAAGTTCCAAGTTTCAATACTGATTTAGATTGTTCATATCCGTCACCCCGGTATTAATACCGGGGTGACACTAATTCCTCCTTAACCATGAATTAGCTAGTTAGACACACAATGACTATATTCGTTCTACAATTGAAATAGCGAGGCAGTTGAAATTTTTCGCTTGGCGGTGGTGTGGATGTGGTTTTAAAGAGATGGTACCCCCGACAGGACTCGAACCTGTGACTTCGGCTTCGGAGGCCAACGCCTTATCCACTTGGCCACGGGGGCATAACCGGTATTATAATGGCACGTCATGGAGGTAGTGTCAAGTTTTTCGGCAAATTCTGCCATTGCACGATAATCGTTACAAATTATGCTATAATACCGGGTAACGATATACTAAGTTGTCTGACGGACAGTATCTAAGGAGCCATATATGCCCGAATTACGGAAAGACTCTATAACGCAGGAATGGGTTATCATCGCCACCGAGAGGGGACGAAGACCGTCTGATTTTAATAATAATTCTACTATTGAGCCTGACAGGGAGTCTTATAACTCAACTTGCCCGTTCTGTCCCGGGAAAGAAGGATTGACGCCCCCGGAGGTATTGGGGTTTCGCGAGCCAGGTGAGGGACATATGGCGGACTGGTGGGTGCGGGTGGTGCCCAATAAATATCCAGCGTTGGCAATTGAAGGTAGTCTGTCACGGCGCGGCAATGGTATGTATGACGTGATGAATGGGGTGGGGGCACATGAGGTAATTATCGAATCCCCGCTACACAATGCCGACCCGTCTAAGATGACACAATGGCAAATGGCGGAGATATTCTGGGCGTACCGTGAACGCTATATTGATCTGCGCAAAGATGATCGCTTCAAGTATATCCTGGTATTTCGCAACCATGGCAAAGTGGCCGGAGCATCGTTGGAGCATCCACATTCGCAATTGATTGCCACCCCTATGTTGCCCATTGATGTGATAAATGAGATACAGGGGGCGGAACGCTATCATCAATTCCATGAACGGTGTATCTGGTGTGACATGGTGCAACAGGAGATTGAGCAGGAAGCGCGCGTGGTGATAGAGACGGAAAACTTCCTCGCCTTTGAACCCTTCGCCGCCAAATATCCATTTGAAACATGGCTGCTGCCCAAGCATCATCAGGCGTCGTTCATCAGTCTAACCCGTGAAGAGGTGCTGGAATTTGCCGGTTTAATGCAGAATGTTTTGCAGAAGATCGCCGGGTGTCTGAATTCACCACCGTATAACTTTGCCATTCATACTGCCCCGTGTGACCGCGAACATTCGGACATCTTTCACTGGCACTTGGTGATCATGCCGCGTCTCACCATTGCCGCGGGCTTTGAGATGGGCACCGGCATCTATATCAATGTCACAAGTCCGGAAGACGCCGCTCGTTTCCTGCGCGAAACTGAGATCGCCGTTATCGAAGAGGAAGTTAGTTACGCGCAAGGGTAAGTGATCAAGTGGATCGAAAGAGAATTGAGCTTTTATGATGGATAATATGAAGGCAGAAAAACGTTCACGACCTGATTTGATATTATCGTCAGTTGTTCTCCTCATCACAGCTGTCATGGTTCCGTTTATAATCCAGACGGTAACGGAATCGGATTCCGGTTTTTCGATGGTTCTAGTAATCCTCATAGCCGTTCTTTTCCTCGCTGCACTCTGGTATTCGATGCAGTATATGCTGTTGGCTTTTCTCAAACGGCAGGTAAAGGTGGAGTGGGCGACGTTGGAAACTTCGCTGGCGCGGCGGCGTACCTATGCTACGTCACTGACGCAAGAGTGGCTGCAAGCCTTACCAGTGCGTGCTGTACTCGTAGCAGGAATCAGCGAGACCATGGCCCTTGCGGGGAAGGCTCCAACTAAAGCGGAAAAACTTACCAGTGAGGCAATACTGGGAGAAAAGCTGAAACTCTTCGTGGCGTTTGTTGCCAAATTGCCCTCTGCAGATGATATCAGCCCGCAGATGCGCCAGGTTGTACCCGCACTACGCAATATTCGCGATATTGGGCGTGAGATCTACACGCAGCAGGCTGGCTACGACATGGTCGTCACTATCTTCAACAATGCCATCCGCGGCACCCGCTGGTCCGCTCTACCATTCATCATGGCGATTGTGGAGGAGGACATGGCGGGGGAGCTGGTGTAGTTTTTTTCAACACAGAGGCACAGAGGACACAGAGGACACGGATAGGAAAAATATTCTTCTCCGTGTCCTCTGTGCCTCTGTGTTAAATAGAAAAACACACAGCACAATCACCTGTTTGCATATTCCCCGGCTAGCGGTATAATGTCTGTATGGATCTATTTGATGATGGTATTGATGCAGGAATTTCGCCTAATGCGCCGCTGGCGGCACGTATGCGGCCACGCACCCTTGATGAGGTGGTGGGGCAGGAGGAAGTGCTGGGGCCAGCATCTCCGCTGCGTCGTGCCATTGAGGCGGACGAGCTGACCTCGCTTATCCTCTGGGGGCCGCCGGGGTGTGGCAAGACTACCATCGCGGGCATCATCGCCCACCACACGCAGGCGCATTTCGAGCCGTTTTCGGCAGTCACCAGTGGCGTGCCGGAGCTGCGCAAGCAAATTGCAGCCGCGCGCGAACGGCGCAAGCTCTTCCACAGACGTACCATCCTCTTCGTAGATGAAATCCACCGTTTTAATAAAGCGCAGCAGGACGCCTTCCTGCCGGTAGTGGAGGACGGCACTATCATCCTGGTGGGGGCCACCACCGAGAACCCGTACTTCGAGATCAACGCCCCGCTCATCTCCCGCTCACGCCTGGTGGTACTGCAATCGCTCAGCGAGGATGCCGTCGCGCAGGTGCTCGAGAGTGCGCTGGCAGATGTGGAGCGCGGACTGGGGCAGTTCAAGCTGACGTTGGATGACGACGCGCGGGCGCATATCATCCGCATTGCTGACGGTGATGCGCGCACTGCCTTGACCGCACTGGCAGAGGCGGCGAAGATCGCGGGCCGCAATGCCGCTATTACTCTGGATATCGCCGAAGAGGGGATGCAACGACGTGCCCTGCGCTACGACAAGGACGGCGACCAGCATTACGATATCATCAGCGCTTTTATCAAGTCAATGCGCGGCAGTGACCCGGACGCCGCGCTCTACTGGATGGCGCGCATGATCGAGGCAGGCGAGGATCCGCGCTTCATCGCCCGGCGCATTGTGGTACACGCCAGCGAGGACGTGGGCAATGCCGATCCGCTGGCGCTGCTGGTGGCCACCGCCGCCGCGCAGGCGGTGGAGTTCGTCGGCCTCCCCGAGGCGCGCATCAACTTGGCGCAAGCCGTGGAGTATATCGCTTGCGCCCCCAAAAGCAACGCTACCGTGGTGGCCATCGACCGCGCCCAGGCCGACGTGCGCAGCGGCAAACTGGCACCCGTGCCGATACACCTGCGCGATGCCAGCTACAAAGGGGCGAAGAAACTCGGCCACGGCCAGGGCTACGACTACCCGCACAGCCACCCCAACCACTATGTAGACCAGGAGTACCTCCCCGAAGGCGCCAAGTCACAGCCGTACTACGAACCCAGCGACCAGGGCTACGAGAAGAAGATACGTGAGCGGCTGAAGGGGTGGAAGGGGGAGAGTGAATAAAAGGCGTGCATAGAATGTGGCGCTTGCGTGGATAGTTGCCCCATTACTGCTATCGAGTTGCGGGAGTAGTGGCGGAACTCTACCAGAAAAACGGTATCAGCATCACCAGTTTATAGAGTATCGCGGAGGCGATGGCGCAGGTGGGGATGGTGAAGAACCAGGCGGAAACGATATTGCCCGCCACCCCCCAACGCACGGCAGAGAGACGCTTGGAGGCGCCAATGCCGAGGATGGAGGAGGAGATGACGTGGGTGGTGCTGATGGGCACGCCGAAGTGGGTAACCAACTGGATGGTGGCCCCGGCGACGGCCTCAGCCACGAAGCCGTGTACTGGCGCGAGTTTGATGATCTTATGCCCAAGTGTCTGAATAACCTTCATCCCGCCGAAGCCGGTGCCCAGCGCGATGACGGCGGCGCAGGTGATCTTTACCCATAATTGTATCTCAGGGTGTCCATCGTTGCCGTTCTGCATCCCCCCCGCAATCAGCGCCATAGTGATGATACCCATGGCTTTCTGGGCATCATTGGAACCGTGCGAGAAGGCCATCATCGCCGAAGAAAGTAACTGCCAGAAACGAAATTGCTTGTTGATCTTCCACGGGGCCACGTTGCGGAATATCCAGGAGACGAGCAGCATTAGCGCCCAACCAGCAGTGAAGGCGATGAGTGGCGCCAGCACGATCCACATACCCAGCGTCATCATATAATTTTTATTGAGTGGAATACCACTCACCAGAAAGACGCCGATCAACCCGCCGAAGAGCGAGTGAGAAGTACTCACCGGCATACCGATACGCGCGGTGTAGAAGCTCCAGGCGCTGGCGCCCACCAGTCCGCAGAGGATCATAATCGGCGTGATAGACAGATGAAGCGCACTCACCTGTGACATGTCAGCAAATTTTGAGGCGATATTTTTCGCCACTGCGCTAAAGAGCAGGGCACCAAGTAAGTTCAGCACGGCCGCCATGGTCAATGCCGCTACCGGCGAGAGCACACGGGTGCTGATGACGGTGGCGATGGCGTTGCCGGCGTCGTGCATACCATTGACGTAGTCGAATACCAGCGCGGTGACGATGACTGCCAGCACAATGATGGTGTTGGTAGATACGCCCAGGTGTGAAGCGAGTACACCCATCAACACCAATGATAACATGACCACGCCAATGATAGTGAAGGTCTGGCGGTTTTCACTGGGTGGGGATAATTGGTCTAGCCGCTCCTCCACACACTTCTCGGTTGTTCTAGCGAATTGATAAAGCGGGAACGGCGAGTATATTTGCTGGTCGCAACCTTCAGTGGCACAGCCGGTTTCTTCTTCCCAGCATTGGCGATGATGTACCGCGTTGCAGTCCTCACAGAAGACGGCTTCGTTTTCTTCGGTGATCGGTTTGTTACAATTCGGGCAGATATGTTCAATTGTCTTTGATGCTGACATATGGATAACAGTTTTCCTTCAAGCGAGGCTACCCCGCTCAGGCATTTTTTACCACTACACTTTCGATCACGTCGGCCAGGTCTTCGCAGGTATCCATCGCGTTCTCGATCTGTTCCACAATCTCTTTCCAGCGGATTAACTCCAGCGCATCGCCCTGCTTAAAGAGCTGCCCCAGCGCCTCACGGTAGATCTTGTCGCCGGCATTCTCCAGCCGGTTGATTTCGATGCAATGGGTGACAATCTCCTTGCGTTGGCGTAGGTCACGCAGCATGTAAATGACCTTGCGCACTTCCTGGGTAGTGGTGACCAGCAGCTTGGCCAGCTCTTTACTCGCCGGGTGGGGGGTGATTACCTGATAGAGAACTAATCGTTCGGAGGCAGCCTGAACATAGTCAATAACGTCGTCCAGATGACTGGCGATGGCGCGGATGTCCTCCGGGTCGAGCGGGGTGACGAAAGTGCGGTTGAGCTTGTCCATGACCTGATGAATGACATTGTCGCCTTTATGCTCCAGATCGCTGATCTGTTTGCGATAGACTCCGGCATTGCCGAAATCATCAAGCATATGCTCCAATGTCTCGCTGGATGCGACCATGATATTCGCCGCATCCTCAAAGAAACCAAAAAAATGCTCGTCATGCGGCATTAATTTTAATCGGCCCACTGTTGCCTCCTGCTGATCAATATCAGCCTTTATACCGGTACAGCAGTCATAATTATGTGCCGGTGCTACCCTTCAGGTATACCGCCGCGCTGACTACCGTGCTTAATATTAACACAGTCTTAACGGATTGCCAACAATAAACTAACAATTGTCGCTGGGTTGCGGTTGGATCGTTCCTGCGCAGGTATTGCATAAGGCGGAGCTACTCACTGGCGATGGCCAATAAATGCCGTGCCAGCCAGCAGCCGACCACCGTGCCGGTACGGTCTTTCCCACCCCAGCAGTAGAGATACATCGGCGTGTATTGCCCTACAGCGCAATAGGGAATTATTGGTAGGTAGTAAGGCATACCAATAAATGAGCTTTTTCGCTGTTTTGGCGGTTATTTTGCAGAAGAACCGCTCTGGTACTACTCCGCTTCCTCCTCGCTACAACTCCCATCACGTGATATTATTCACAAAGTTGGGGTGGAAGAGGATTTTTGATTAATAGTAGGTTGTAGTTGTTAATTGCAAATGAGTTTGATGCTTGCTTCTTTAAAAAACTGCGCTACCGTTCACAACAGAGCAAAGAATCAGTAGGGTCACTATCAAAAGGGTTACCAGCGAATCAATTTTATAGAAATCCAATCTGCCGACTAGCTGTTATTAGGCACGGACGTATTTTGGCAGTATCACTATCTACAAATTATCTTTGAAATATCCTGGTCTCTCTACTAAAGTGACGGATTTGTACATCACATACATGGTAAACTTATATTTAGCTTTTTGGTAGTGGGAAATAGGAGCAATAATCATGGATGTTCTTTCTTTGTGGGGTAAGACTGGTAGCGATAATCAGTATCACCCGTTGTTGTACCATATGTTGGATGTTGCTGCGGTGGCAGTAGAACTTGGGAAGCGTTTTCCCCAATCGCTACTATTTCCGCCTGATACACTAGCATATGTGACAGCATTGCATGATCTGGGGAAAGCAGATTGGCTTTTTCAGAACAAGTCTATAGAGCAAGTAGAACGATTGCAGAAAGAAGGTTGCTGTTTACCCCCAATTAACCAGAGTAGTAAGGGGTATCGGCATGAGGGGCGTAGCGCCGAGTGGTTACGCGACCATTTACTTGAGGAGTTAAAGTGGGGAGTAGATGAGGTAAATGTTGTAGCACAAGCAATCGGGTACCATCACAGCAAAATTAATATCTCCAATCCCGAAGATGACCCGCGTGATCCAGAAGTGCGACGCTGGAAAGGATACCGCGATGAACTGGCAATGCGGGTACACGATATTATAAAACCTGCTCCGTGGCAACCAGAAACGTTTTCCCATGCTGGGGCTGCTGGCATTCGTTTCGCAGGCTTGCTGGTA
>JBBRXO010000031.1:0-24997 GCA_038248345.1 Armatimonadota bacterium
GTGGTCACCCTGCAGACGACCCCCGCTCCCTATAATCCCACTGGTTTTTCTTTATCAGCCACTGGCTGGGCAAGGCAAGCCGACATGAGGTTACCTAAGGTGGATATGTCGCAAGTAGGTTTGCCAGCAGACACCTTCGCTGCGACTGATAACACTACTCCTGTTGTTGTCACTTTAAATATGGATATCCCAAACGGCCAAAGTGCTACATTACATATCGCATGGGGTTATCATTGTAATAACACCCAGGCCGGAGGAGATCTCACTGTTGTTGACAATACCAATGGTGTAACATTCAACTCGTTGAACGCTGCTGTTCCCAATGATTTCAAGCAGAAGGTTGGATATAACGAGAACAACATTTCCAATGAAATGACTTTCACCGTAGGCAGTTGCAAGTCAATGACCATCACACTTGCTCCATATAACGACTGGAATCAAACAACGGTGGCAGATATTCAGGCAATATGGTTAGTATCAGTACCATAGCGCTGATGTTATCCTGCTAATAGGATATCACTTGATAGCGCTGCTCCGGGGGATTCATCTCTCGGAGCAGCGCATTCTTTCTCATGTTATCCTCGAACGGGAAAGTCTCATTATCCATCATTGGTAAATAGTATCGATTTGTGCGCCCATCTCGTTCGCGCAGTCGTAGATAACTGCGCTAGTGGGCTTCGCCGATCACCCACGCGGAGTTTTTACCTGTAAAATGCTAGCGCCCACACGGATCCTCTGATATATTACGCATAGAGAAAAACATAGAAGGCATTACGATATAAACATGTGATAACCGGCATTTAGATGGGGTATACTAAACAGATACAGTTATTCAAATATTGCCAATTTCCTTCTAATTCAAAAAAAGATGAAAGATTATTGAGAGAATGCTTGACCGGTGAGAAGCTATCACTATGACGACAGTTGGCGGTGAACTCATTCTAATGGGATGGGGTTAACCGAATATTTACAATTTAGGAAACAGGTGGCTGTCCCCCTATTTTCCTGCTAAAAACGGAGAGCATATTATGCAGCATTTAAAGTTCCTGACCCTGGTTTTCTCTATTTCGCTTACTGTTCTGTTAACTCAACGATCATATTCCGCCATACCCGGAGCCGAATTACGCGAATTAACCGGCGCGCAGACCCGTGTCGTCTGGGTGCAGGATGCCGGCGCAACCGCCTGCGTTTATTCTGAGCGTCCGACGATGCGGCTGATGGGGTTCGACACCGATGACGGCAAGGGCGAACGGCCCATCCTCCCCGAGATCGGTTGGTATGCGAAACCCGTGATCACCGCCGACGGCGACCGAGTCGTGTTTGCCGATCTGGCGGATTATTCGGTAAATGTGGTGAACTTTGACGGGACCGGTCGGCGGTTGATCGTAAAGAACGAGGAGTCGTATAAGTATAACGCAAAAGCCTTCACCAATAATGCGGTTTGGACGGACCCCCAAAACGGCATGGTGTGGGTCTATGCCCTCATCATGGAAAAGCGCGGGGACCAGCAGGTGCCCACGATGCGACGGTATCAGCTCGACCATCCGGAGGTGAACGAACTCGTTTGGGACAAAACACCTGCCTTCATGTTCATGATGAACGGGGACGGACGTCTGGCCAGCGGAGGCGTCTCGGACGGAGGGAATACCCCCCAAGGCGTTTTCTCCCTGCCCAACAACTATTTCGCAACACGGGCCGGCGGATGCTGGCCTTCAATATCCCCCGACAATAGCCTGCTCTCATGGGTGTTCACCGGGAACCACCGCAGCATAAATTTTGGTGTAACGGCAGATCCTCGCAGCGGCAAGGGCTACACGTATGTAGTCGAGTTCAACAAATCCCCGGGTCTTACGGTGAAAGGACAGCAGGAGATGTATCACCCACGCTGGTCAAACAACGTCCGCTTCCTCAGCCTGGGCGCCCCGTTCGAGGAATGGAATTATCAGGCTGCGGCAATGATTCCCATGGCGGTGGCGGAGAAGGTGGAACTCTACGTGGGCAAGTTTAATGAGGACATGAAAGGCATCGAGCGGTGGGTGCAAGTGACCCACAACACTCATGGTGATTATTGGGCGGACACATGGATCAAGCCGGCGGTCTGGCCGCCTACCTGGCTGAACACTTCAGGGCCGACTGCCACTGAAGTCAACAACACAGCGACGAAAGCGGAGCTCGACCGCACCGCGCAGGTGTTTGTCTGGACCACTGGGGCAGCGAACAACCAGATCATCGATCCCAAGACGGGAGCGATCCGGCAATGCATGGGCCTGATGCGCGATGCGGCCCGGTATGGGCGTAATTATGTGATGGATCTGACTGCGGGGGCGTTTGAGCCGGATGCGACGGCTAAGCCCTGGCTCGATGGCGTCCAGGAAGGCGGAGCATTCGCCATCGAGGCTGTGCTAACGCCGCTGGCGGATTCGCCATCGGGCGAGGGCGTGGTGCTGGCGTTTGCTGATGATCTGGAGACGGGCAACGTCGTGCTCTCCCAGCGTGGTGACATGCTGTCCCTGCGCTTGAAGGGACGAACCGGCGAGCCGCTGCCGCTCGTCCGGTTGCCGCGTGGCCGCGCTAGCCATGTCGTCGTAAGCTATACGCCGGGAAAACTTGCGGTGTTTGTGAACGGGCAGCGGGTGTTGCTGAAAAATCCGCCCGAGGCGCTTGTTGCCACCTGGACCGCACAGCAGTTGATTTTTGGCAATGCCGTCCGCGGCGACCGCAACTGGCCCGGACTGATGGAAGGCATCGGTCTGTTTGGCCGGGAAATCGGTGCGGCGGAGGCACGCCAGCGGTTTGAGGCACAGCAGGCGCGCAGCGCCGGACGAAAGCCGACGGTCGATATTGTGATTGTTGAGGCCAAACTCACGGGCGTCTGCGCGGCGGCTGACCCGCAGGGGATCGCGCCTTACAAGCGTTGCCTCTCGCTGCAGCAATTCGAGGTGGTGAAAATCATCGAGGGCAAGTTGGCCGACAAGGTCATCAGCGTGGCGCAATGGTCCGTTCTCGGTGGGCGGGTGGTGCCGGAGTATTTGAAATACAAGGCTGGCCAGACCTACCGACTCGCCCTTGAGCATTGGTCGGATCATCCCGAGCAGGAATCCGAGCGGATGATTTCGGGGGATTTTGAGGAGAAGGAACTCTTCTACCAAGTCCGCGAGCTCGCGGCCCCAGCCCCGGCGGCTATCACCGCGCCAGCGCCAGCCACGACGTGGAGCCCGGTACCTGGCCAGGCGAACGGGCGCCGTCTGACCGCGCCAGTGCTCATCAGCGGCCAGGACAAACCGACGTTGTTTCCCTCGGAAATTGGCGCACAGATGGATACAGCGGGTCAGGACATTGTTTTTGAAAACGGCTCGCTGACCGAAGTTGCAAACACCGGCTCACTGCGGCTGGGAGGCTCGGGCGCGGTGGCGGCGGTGGCTGTCGTGAACGGGGGAGCCCACTTCACCAGCGCCCCGCTGGTGAAGCTGAACGGTGGAGGCGGGCAGGGAGCCGCCGCCGAGGCGATCATGACTGTCGCCGATATGGACCTTGTCCGACTCGGTTCCGGCTATACCAGTGCGCCCACGGTGACCATCTCCATGCCGGATATCTATGGCGGACGCCAGGCAACCGCCGTGGCCTACTTTGATAAGGCGAGCGGTGCGCTCACCCAGCTGCGTATCACTGAATCGGGCAACGGCTACCTGCGTGCGCCGCGCGTCACCTTCGACGGCGGCGGTGGATCCAGCGCGGAGGTGCAGGCGACGCTGGCGGTTGCAGATATATATGTGACGCGCGGCGGCACCGGATATACCACGCAGCCGGTGGCGGTGCTGACTGGCGATGGCGAAGGGGCGGTGGTGCAGCCTCTACTTCAGCGCACGGTACTACGTTACACGGATCCACAAGGCAAAGCGGTGCTGAAGAACACCGGCACGATCGACCAGGACGGTGCGGGGATCTCTTTCGACTGGGCGGCGACGCAGAACAACACGGCCAATCGTGTAATTGAAAACGCCGGCACATGGGTGATACGCAACGGAGGCTTGATTCAGTTTGGCTCTTCCACCGGCCGGCCGTTCTGGACTGTGCGCGTCGTCAATGCAGGCACGATGCGTATGCTCGGCGGCGCACGACTTACCGTGCAAAACCTGCAAAACAGTGGCACGCTTCAGCTTGGCGGCAATTCCGTGATTGGTCACCCCGAGGGGAGCCAGGGCGATGGCCTGCTGGCCAACACCGGCCAGGTGCTGGTCGTCGGCAACGATACCCAGAATCCTGTGGCGTTTGGACTGGTACATCCCGGCTCCACTGGAAAGCGCATCGTCGAGAACGGATCGCCTGATGGAGTCGCCAAGGCGCGTTTTACAATCGGCACCGGGCGAGCCAATTCCGTATTCAGGGTCATGGGCGGACAAACGGAATTTAACAACCATGCCGGATCGTCGCTGCAGATACTGCCCGGGGCCACCCTGGCGCTGCTTACCAACGATAACGGCTCTAATCACATGTTTAACAGCCGGGAGGCTGTTGTGAACAACGAGGGCGATCTGCTGCTCGCGGGAACGCTCCAGGTGCAGGGCAATCACGCCGGCGTGACCGGTATCAGCAACAAGGGGGTACTGACCATCCAGGGAGCCCAGACGGGCATTGATCGCCTGCCCAGCAGCGCCGGCCCCGGGGCTGGTTATTGGGACGTCAATACCTCGCAGTTACTCAACCTCGAAGGCGGCGCGTTACAGGGAGCCGGCACGTTTACCTACGCCAATCATACCGGCAACTCCGGCGGTTCTTACCTGCGCTTCTTCAATCTGGGCAGTATTTCTCCCGGCGGCAACCAGCCGGGGAAACTGATATTCGCCAACGTCAACGTCCAGTTTGGCGGGGGCAATACCCAGCCGACCGAGGATATTAAATCCATGCTGAAAGGACCAGGGCTCCTTCGCATCCTGATCGCTGGCCCCACAAACTATAGCTCCCTGCAATTGACGGGGGAAACCAACAGCGGGCGCTTCGAGCTGGTCGCCGGCGAGGCTAACACGCTGAACGTGGTGGCGCCCCTGGATGTCATCCTGCACGGCAAATACCAGATCGTCAGTGCCAAGGCGGTCAAAGGCACCTTTGCAATCCTGCAGCTCAACGGAAAGACTTCCACTGCCTATACGGTGAACTACCTGGCCGACGGCATCGAAGTGGTGTTCCCGTAATCTAAGGCTTATTTTATAGATATACAGGGACTGGTTATACATTAAATGTGAACCTCTTGTAATTTAGCGGTTCTTAGAAGACAAAAAATATTACTTATCTTCCCCTGGTCGGGGGAGGGCCTGCTCGACGCCACCATCACCTTCCAGTCCGGCATCCTTCTGCGCGCCAATGAGACATGGGATGCCTACTACCAGGTGCGCCTGGAGCCGGGCAACGGGCGAATGGTAATCGACCTTGGCCGCGCCCCGGTGACCAACCCTTCATGGTGGAGCGCCCGCTGACCATGTCTCCCGGCACGCCGGTGCACTCGCATCTTCGGTAGAAGCTCCACTGCGCGCCTCTGCTTGTTTTGCCACATCAACTAGTGCTTCTTGATCTGGTGTAAATCTACCGCAATTATTATGCACCAACACCCAGAAACCACCGCCGCCACCCGGCGCGGCTACATAATAGTTATGCGCTCCCGGCACCTGGAAGTTGTAGACATCGAACTGGCCTTGCCGATGGCTACTCGACTTCACCGTGGCTACGCCGCCGTCGGTGGTCTGCAACACCGTGCCGGGGGTCAGCTGCCCCATCCCCACATATTCTTTGAGCGCGGGCACGTAGAAAGGGTGCTCCGGCGTGCCGGATATCACCCGCTCCGCGCCGTCCGCGCTGGCCACCGTCAGGTCTACCAGCTCCAGTGCCTGGCGGATATACGTCTCCGCCACCTGCGCCGCTACGATGCCGTTGGCTACCAGCTCAATTATACCATCATTTTTCCCCGCGCGGACGTCGTAGATTTTGCCGTGGGCGTAGATGCGCTGGCCGGGTTTGGTGTCGCGGAGCAGTGTTCCCGCCCCGACGCTCATGTCGGCGTTGACAATATTGACCTCATCCCCCGGATAGAGGTGGGCGACGGTTACGGTGCCAGCTGAGTGCATCTATTCTAGCGCCTCCGGGTGATTGTTTTAACCAGCTTCACCGTCGTGGCTTTCTGTGTGACGGCCTGAATTTCCACCCCCGGAGACGCTGCTGCATCGCTTTATTGACTGACTGAAGAGAGGGGGCTATTATGACTGTGGTAAACGTCATTTAGGCAGGGTTTACCGAATAGATACGAATCCACAAACGGGAGAAAGTATATGTTGAAAACGTGCGCAATTGCTATCTCAGGAATCTCACGATGGTTCTTTGTCCTCTGTGCTCTGCTTTTTGCTATGAGCCAGGTTTTTGCGGCTATTCCAGGCGGGGGCAACTGGGCGGGGTGGCGCGGCGATGGCTCCGGCGTGAGCCTGGAGGCGAAATTACCGCTTTCCTGGAGTACGACGACCAACGTCCTCTGGCGCACACCGTTGCCCGGCGAAGGCAGTTCTTCTCCTATTATCTGGGGTGAGCAAGCGTTTGTCATTGCATCTTCCGCCGGAGGAACAAAGCGCCTGATACTAAGTCTGAATATTAAAGACGGCACTATTCGCTGGCAGCGGGAACTGGCGGCCACAAAAGCTCCCCAGACAGACGACAAATCCGGCTACGCGCCTGCTACGCCGGTGACAGATGGACAGCGTGTATATGCCTTTTTCGACTCACCTGGCCTGGTAGCGCTGGATATGGAAGGGAATGTACTTTGGACGCTTCCACTTGGGCCATTTAAAACCCCGTATAACATTACGAACTCTCCCATCCTCTATAAAGATACCGTTATCATGGTCTGTGACCATAATGGCGATTCCTTTATCATAGCCGTGGATAAGATAACTGGTGTAGAGCGGTGGAGAACTCCACGCAAGCAGGGAGGCCATTTCGCAACACCACTCCTCATAAATTCGCAAGGGAAATCGCAGATTATCGTCGACGCGAATACGGTTAAGTCATATGATGCTGATACCGGGAAAGAGCTTTGGTCCTGCGCCGGTTTGGCCTCATCTGTGTCGCCAAGTCCCATATTTGATCATGGCCTGGTCTTCGCCACTTCCGGGCGCAATGGGCCGACGATGGCAATTGATCCTGGCGGGAGTGGCGATGTTAAAGAGACCCATTTGCGCATGCAATTAACTACCGGCGGCCCTTATGTTATATCACCACTGGCCTGCCCCACTTTCATGATACCAGGCGATGATGGGAATATCCGTTTCGTCGATGACAGCGGAAAAATCGTCTATAATCTCCTATTGCGCTCCCATTTCACTGCTTCTCCCGTACTTGGGGGGGCATATGTTTATTGGGTCGCGGAGAACGGTGACACTTTCATTATCGACATTCATGCACTTACCAGCGCCACACCGGTTGCAACTATAATCGGCAAAAATAGCCTCGGGGAGCAGTGTCTGGCCTCCCCAGCAATTGCTAGCGGATGTTTCTTCATTCGCACCGTGAAGTCCTTGTATTGTCTTGCTGGCGATGGGCCGACCACAGCGTCACCCACGCGGACTATAACTGAGACTTTCGCTGAATTGAAAAAACGCTTCGATGAACACGCTGAAGCAAATGGCCCTGACATACCTATCAGGTTATCCATCATCGAAGACCTGGGGGTGCTGCAGGATCCACAGGCTATCCCCTTCCTGAAGAAAGTCGCGTTAGAAGACCCACACTGGGATGTGAGCGAAGCGGCCATCAAAGTGCTGGCGCAATATAATAACGACGCGGCAATCCCGGAATTACTCGCCATGTTCGTTGACTGGCGCCCCTATCTGAAGGTGCCAGCGGCGCAAGCTCTCGGGCGTCTACGCGCAGTAGGCGCGTTGCCAACGCTGCTAAAAGGGATGAAAGACGGTGACGCACAGGTGCGCATCGCTTGTACGGAAGCAGTGGCGCAGATAACGCTGGTGGACACGGTCGATAGCGCTACAACTCTTCCCGCTTTGCTGGACAGACTGGGCGATAATGATGGTGCTGTGCGTGCTGCAGGAGCGCAGAGCCTGGGAATATTAAGTAAGAAAGCTGGTATTGATAGGAACCTGATCACCATTGCTCTGGTGAAAGCGGCAACGAGCATAAATCCGATAGTGGTAACTGCAGCGAATGATTCATTGAAGTTATTAAATTTTACACCAGAAAGAATTGAAGAAATGATTAATAACCTGACGCTCTACGGTGATGCTATGCGAACCACTACTGTGCGCGATCTTACCGCTGGCCCGATTCGGATGAAATACCAGGATGGCGAGTTGCGCTACTTATACGTGGGTGATAAGGAGATCATTCGGCGCGTATATTTCGCGGTTCGTGATATGCAATATGATACCATCATGCCGCATTTCACACAGAGTACCATCACCCAGGAGAAAGACAGCTTTACCATTCAACTGGAGGCCATCTGTAAAAGTAAAACGGCGGATTACCGTTGGATGGGCGAGATTATCGGCACGGCAGACGGAAAAATCACCTTCAAAGTACTGGGAAAACCCAATAGTGTCTTCGCATCTCCACGTATCGGTATTTGTGTGTTGTTTGGTACGCCTTCGTTGGCTGGGCAAGATTATACGGTAATTGGCAACGATAGTAAGAAGATCACGGGCGCCTTCCCTAAAGATGTTGTTCCCGGAGTTTTTATTTCGAATTTTTCCACGATTAGTTACTCCACCCCGGATGGAATTGAAGTGAACTGCGGAATAACAGGCCACGGATTCAACATGGAGGATCAGCGAAATTTCGGTGACTCTTCCTACAAAGCGTATCAAACACTGGCGTACAAGTTTTATACTGATTTAACAGTAGGGGATGAACAAGGTGACATGCTCACTGTTTCGGTACGAAATGCTGCCGCAAAGCCCTATATAGAAATTCCCATTCACATCACTGTGGGAGAGCAACTGGAAACATTGAAACTGCCGAAAATATCATCGACCACCAAACCTGATACTTCGGATTCTTTCGTTACAATCAACAATAGCAGGGATAAATTTAAAGATGTGAAAAGCATTGCCTGGGGATTAAATCCGGCAGCTCACATGCCGGATGAAGATACCTTCATGGAAAATATTCCCAGTATTATCGATCAGGTACGCACAGCGCGAACCTTCCTCCCAACTGGGACTCCCATCCATATTGATCCAGTAAATTTTGACTCCCCATATCTTCGCTTGAGTCGTGATTCACGCAACCAGGGACTTTTCGGCGCGGCCTGGTTTACCGCGGCCATCGCTAACATCTGTATGGCTGGCGTCGATGAGGTGGTGACAACCATCGGCCCCGGACCAGTCGATCTTTTGGTGAAGGATTTTGCCGCGCATGCCGGACAGCCACTGTTGAATGTCTCGCTGACTGCATCGTTACCCAAACCAGTGGAAGCATTCGGCATCAAGGATGGCGATGGGGCAATCCTCTGGGTTATCAATATGACCAATAGACCGCAACAATGTGCGATCACCCTCCCAGTGGGGAATGAGGCAACAAGTGTGTGGCGGTTGAATATGATGACGATGAGCAGGCCCGATTTTAAGAACGAGGCTGTTCCTGTCGGATTAGCGATGACATTGACCCCATATGAGGTGTACAGGGTGACTATTGCCGGTAAGAAGTAATATCGCGATGGTGGATCAGTTGCCCACAATGAAAGCAATGTAAGTATTCGGAAAATCCCACCCACCCCCCTGCATAATTCGAACAGGGGGATTGAGGCCATGTTTCGCCGCCGTGAACAGGCCGATTCCGCCAGTACCCCGTCCAACGACTTCAGTATGTATGAGGATAAAAGACTGAAGACACACCGCCATTGACTGACTGAAGAGAGTGGGATATTATGACTGTGGTAAACGTCATTTAGACGTGGTTTACCGAATAGAAACAGGGAAAATGGCATGAAAAAAGTTTTAGCCTCTATATCGTTGACCAGTATTCTTCTTGTAGTGGCAGTAATGTTCCTGTCTGCACGTGTTTGCGCTGGCGATGCTGGCATGCTGTGGAACGACACCATCACCGTCGATGGTCCCACTATCGGGGAGGCCACGGGTAAGCCACCTATCCCATCCACCTGCAGCCTGTGGTTGCCGGATGGAGTGAAGCGCGTTCGTGCGCTTTTCCTCTTTACTACCTACGGCTGCTGGGGTGATTTCGCTGCCGGCCCGCAGATCCGTGACCTGGCGCGTGACCTGCAATGCGGTGTCGTGCTGTCGGAGTTTTACCCGCTGGTAGACAAGGACGCCAAGGACGCAACGCAGATGCTGACCATCTTACAGACCCTCGCAGCGCGCAGTGGGCACCCCGAGGTCGCCAATGCGCCGCTGTTCGTCTTCAGCCACTCGAACTCGACGCCAGGCATGGCCAAGTTCGCCTCGCTGGCGCCGACGCGCATCGTTGGCTGGGTGGCAATGAAGTCGGCGTACGGCGAACAGTTCGCACAGCCCGAACTCTACCGCATCCCAGGTATGGTTGTGTCGGGCGAGGCCGACACCAGCTATTTCCAAAACCAGCTTGAGACCGTGCGCAAGCTGCGCCGCGAACACGGCGCGCTGATGCACATGCTGGTGGAGGCCGACGGGGGGCACTGGCCCGAGGGTGGGCTTACAGGTCCGACCTACCAGATCGTGATGGCCTTCCTGAAAAACGTATTCTACCTACGCGTACCCGCCGATAGCGACGCCACGTTGGCGCCGATCAAACTGAATGAGGTGGTCGAAGCCGACGGCTGGCTCGGCCAGAACGTCGTCGGCAAGCGCATCCCGGACGGTGGCCCCGGCAAATGGAAATGGGAGCAGCCGACCGACGTGAAACGCCTGCTGGAGATTGCGCCATACGCCGATTTCCCCGGCGACGCCCGCAATGCCTCATGGCTGCCGAGTGCCGACTACGCGCGCAAATGGCAGGAGTACTGCCACACCGTTGCCGTGAAGGACTGGGCGAGTCTGCCCCCGGGCACGGTCGAAGTCAGGAACGCCAATCGCCGTCTGCCAGCGATCGATGGTCTGGATTCGACGCTACTCGCCTCGCAGGTGAAACGCCTGGCCGCAGGCAGTGACACTCAAGCGGTGATTGCGGAATTACGCCATCTCGCCGCCGCCAACGACAACCCGGATAAGTCCGCGGAGGCGACGCGCATCCTTGACGTGCTCGACCAGCTCGGCGCTGAACGGCTGGCCCAGGCCAAACGTCTGGAGGCTACCCATCCGCCCAGTGCATTCGCTGCGTATGTAGCCGTGGTTCACCGTTTCGATGGTTTCGCGGTTGCGAAAGCCGCACGCGAACGCGTGATTGCCAAGGATCTCCAACGCGAAGTGATGGCCTGGGCCGCGCTCGACCGCTTGATCCAGCTCGACGGCATTCTGGTCGCGGTCGCTGGCACCCAACCCCGAGCCGACGACGTACGTTTCGCCGGTGCCAACAAAGAAATCCTGAATGAGATCGACGGCGCCGGCAATGATCTGCTGCGTGAATTCGCGGACACCGTGGCGGCCAAAGCGGCGCGCGCAATGCTTACCCGCCTGGCCATTCCCGTGCCGACGGAAAAAACCGAGAAAGCCGCGCTCTGATCCGCTTCGCACATATCGACCAAATAAAGAACCACAGACGATAAAGGAAGGACGAACCTATGACGACGACAACATGGCAACGCGCCAATACCGAGGATATCTCAATGATGCAAACACGAATCGGCCAGGCCACCCGCTGGGCGGTGATGATATTCCTTTGCAGTCTCTGCCTGCTGGCGCAGGCCTTTAACGCCGACGAATTTTGGCGCGAACCCACTAAATTACCCTTCAATGTCGTCGTGCTCGATAAGGGAGTGGACGCCGGGGTGGTCTGGCAAGCGATGGTTTACACCAGTGAAATCCGCAATGGGGAGCCCATGCGTATCTTCGCTTACTACGCGCGCCCTACCGCAAAAGGCAGGTACCCCGGCGTCGTCGATATTCATGGCGGAGGCGGGGGTGCAAGCTTGGATAGCGCAAAGGCCTTTGCGAAAGCAGGCTATGCCTGTCTGTCATATGATTGGAATACGAACCGGGACCCAATAATAGATTGGAAACCGGGAGCCCCATTGCCCGCACAAAAATATACGGTCTTTGGCAATATCCGCTACGATGATTACGGCGGTTCATTCGTGCAACTCGGTGCGGATGGCAAAGATTCCGTATTATATCGCTCGGTGATCGCCGCGCGTCGCGCACTCACCTGGTTGAGCCAGCAGCGCGAAGTTGATGCGAAGAAGCTTGTCGTCGAGGGTCATTCCTGGGGTGGTTACACCACGCAGTTGGTCGCCGGTATCGATCCACGCGTGAAGGCGGCTGTCTCCTCCGCCGCGGCGGGCGCCTGGGCCGGCCGGTATCAGTTGGGGCTGGAAGGGCATGTGAAATCGCTCACTCCATGGGATTTCTTCCAGTGGTCACGCCGCTATGACCCCGCCGCTTTCGCGGACCGCATGACCGCGCCTATCCTTATTCGCCTGGCAACAACGGACTTCTTCGGCTCTATCGATACGCTGGCGGACTACTGGCCGACGATTCCCGGCAAAAAGAGCCTTGAACTGCTGCCCGCGAGCAATCATACCTTTGGCGATGTGGAGACGCGCGTTGCCTGGTTCGATCATTGGTTGAAGAGCGGACCGGCGTTTCCGACCATCACTGCGGTAGAACTGACACCGGGAGATGCCGGTAAGTGGGTCGTGCGCGTCCAGGCAGATGGCCCGGCGGCCATGACGAAAGCGAGTGTCTCCTGGACAACCTCTCCCGGCCCGTGGAATGCTCGTGATTGGGGGCAGCTAGCCTTGAAGAAAAACGGCGCTGCCTGGGAGACGGAATTTTCACCGGTGAACGTCGGCGGGGCGTTGCGGGTCTTTGTCTCAGTGCGCGACGCGAATGGCCGGGTGGTCAGTTCGATGCCCATTATTCGCCCGCTGCCCAAGCCGACGGCACAACTGCCAACCTATCTCACGGAGAGCAATGTCGCGATTGTCCAATCCACGGCTTCCCCGATCACCACCCCGACGGAATGGAAGCGTGCGCGTCCGGTCGGGCCAATGGCCAATGGGCCGGCAGTGCTGGGCAACAAAAGCGCGGATATGAACGTGCTGTGGGATGCGGAAGCGCTTTACCTGCGTTTGCGGGTGGATGATCCTTCCCCATGGGCGCTTCGCCCGGCAAGCGCGAATAACTGGTGGGATGCCGATTCAATTCAACTCAGGCTGCGAACCGATGAGAAGGCAAAAGAGAAGTCGGATCCCGCCGCGCAGATCATCCACCTGGGCTGGTATCCCGATGCCACCGCGCCCGGAGGGGTGCGCGTCGATGCCGTGCGTGGCGCGGACTTTAAAGGCACTGTCGATGATGTCTCCCCGGTGACGACAACCGTCGAGGTGCAGGACGGCGCCGGCTATACGCTGATCACGCGTGTTCCCTGGGAATTCATTGACCCCGCGTTTAATCCGCGCGCCGGGCGCGTACTGCGCTTTGGGTTGCTAGTCAATTATGGCGATTACCTGATCAGTGAACGCAGCGGTGGTATCAATTTCAATAATGGCGACGCGTTCAACAGTCCCGATGCCTGGGGCAAAGCCACGCTGACAAACGAGTAGCGGAAGAGAAGTCTGTATTCAATAAAAAAGGGTCCGCGCCGTACCGCGCGGCCCCTTTTCTTTTACGAAATAGTTCCAAGTTCCAAGTTCCAAGGCTGATTTAGAGTGTTTAAGCCCCACAGCCTCATTCCCCGCCCTTAAGGACGGGGCTATCGTAATACGCCCCGGTACTTATACCGGGTGTCACTTATATTCGAATTTCCAAGTTTAAAAAGGCCTAAAATGCCACGCTATTGATTGACTGAAGAGAATGGGATATTATGACTGCGGTAAACGTCATTTAGACGGGGTTTACGGAATAGATACCCGCAACTTTTCCTGACCGCGGGTGTAAGTAGTATAGATTGCGGACCGGTCCGCAATTCGGCGTGTCATAAACCGTGACGTGCTGTCTCGCAAGCACCGGGCTGGCAATACTGCCAGAAGAACAGAACGGAGGATAGGGATTATGGGATCACATCATGCGAATGCGATGCTGCATCTGATCATCGCTTGTATACTACTGGTCGGGCTTGGGTTGCCGAGTTACGCGAACGACAATGGGCGCGGGCGTCACAAGCAGCTCTACGCTGTGCCGACGCCGGGAAAAGTCGTCATTGACGGCAAGCTGAATGACTGGGAACTCTCTGGCCAGATCGAGATGTTTGTGATCGAGGCCACGCGCGGCACGATGAATGCGAAGTTCGCCGTAATGTATGACGCCGACGCGCTCTACCTCGGCGCGGATGTTAATGACCCCAGTCCGATGATGAATATGCGCGATCCGCGTACCGATCCGGGGCAGGGGTGGAACGCCGATTCCTGCCAGTTCCGTCTATCTACTGATCCTAAAGTGGGCTATCCGATCCTCGATGAAAGCACCTTTAAATACGGTGCCACCAACGCGCCCAAAGATACGCGCGACGACATTGTGCACCTGACGCTGTGGAACTACACTGAGACCGGCGAATCGCAACTGGCTATGTCACTCGGCATGACTTACCGCGAGCCAGCCAACGCCCCACGCACGCTCGTGCCGCAGGATCAATTCCAGGCGAAATACCTTAAACGCGCCGATGGCACCGGCTACACCTTTGAGTACCGAATCCCGTGGACGACGTTGAACGCCAAAGCACCGTTGAAAGGCGATGATGTCGTGGCCGGCACGGTACAGTTCAACTACTCGCGGCCCGACGGGCAAATGACCGCCGGTGGCGCGGCTTGGGCTTATGACCTCCAGCGCGAGGCCGGCTTCCCGTTCCAGAGCACGAATTGCTGGGGTAAGCTGATTTTCTCTCCGACAGGCAAGGTCGACTCAAAATTAGTGCTGGCCGGCGTCCCACCCGATCGCCCACTCCCGCTGACGTTCAATTACACCCTCCCCGAGGACACCGAATGCACGGTCCAGCTCTTCAACGAGAAGAACGAGAACGTGCGAATGCTGGTGCCGCAGCAGGTGCGCATGGGGGGCAAAAATTCCGAGCGCTGGGACGGGTGCGACGACAACGGCAATCTGCTTTCCGCCGGCACCTACACCTGGCGTGGCATCTATCATGCGCCCATCAAGGCTGAATATCGCTTCTCCGTGCACAACTCAGGTAATCCACCCTATCCCACCGCTGACGGCAAAGGTGGCTGGGGCGCCGACCACGGAAATCCACAAGCAGCGGTCGCCTTCGATGATGGCGTGCTGCTGGCATGGAACGCCAGCGAATACGGCTGGGGTATCATCCGCACCGACTTCACCGGACAGAAGCAATGGGGCTGCAACTACGACGCGACCCATATAACTACCGACGGCACGACGGTCTTCTCCGCCGGAGGTGGCGGTTTCACCCGCAGCAACACCATTCAGTTGATGACCTTGAAAGAATCTCGCCCCATTCAGATCAACGGCAAGGATAATATCGCGGCGCCAGCAGGCGGCGACGAGAAGACCAATGGTGTGACTGGTCTCGCTTGCGACGGGAAGGAGTTGTTCGTCAGTTATCAAGTGCGTAACCTCATTGCCCGCTTCAATCCGAAAGATGGCGCGCTTCTCGGCACCTGGAACGTTCCCACGCCCGAGCGCCTGGCAGTGCTGGCGGATGGGCGGCTGGCGGTTATCAGCGCCGGTAAAGCGCTGTTGCTCAAGGATGGCAAGGTCGATGTAACTATCGGCGAGACGCTGGATGATCCCCAATCGGTTGCAGTCTTCGACGGCCAACTCTTCGTGGCCAATCGCGGCGCACTCATGAACGTCTCGGTATTCGACCTGGGCGGCAAGTACCTGCGCAGCATCGGAAAGTTGGGCGGTCGCCCGGCGATCGGCCGTTACGACACGCAGGGCATCTATATGCCCGGTGGTATCACAATAGATAAAACCGGACAGCTCTGGGTAGCAGAAACCACGGATTCACCAAAGCGCTTCAGTGTGTGGAATGCAAAAAATGGCGAGTTCAAAAAAGAGTTCTTCGGCGGCAGCGACTACTTCGCCTATGGTTACATCGACCCGGCAAGAACAGACGAAATCCTGGTGCACAACGCCCTCTGGAAGGTCGATTGGAAGAACTACCAGGTGACGCCGGAGACTACGGTCTGGCGCAAAACGTCGCCAGAAATGATCCCCGCACTCGGCGTCGGTTCGTACTCGGCGAGTCCGAAGATCATCACCGCGGATAACGGGCGCCAGTATATGTATGGGAATAATTACGCCCATTTCTCCGGGGTGTTCTATCGTGACGGCGATTTGTTCAAGCCGATCATGAGCAAAATTTTCGTTGGCTACGACTACATCGGTCCAGCTGGCATCCCCTTCATGGATAACGATCGCGCAAAGTATCCAACTGGGCAGTATTTCTGGCAGGATCAGAACGGCGATTGCTGTGTGCAGCCGGGTGAAGTGACGTCGCTCAAGGGCACGCCATTCGAGAACTTTGACGTGTCCTGGGTATTCTCTGACCTGACGGTGTTAGCTTGCGGGCGATTGTTGAAGCCGGTCAGCATGGAGAACGGCATCCCCAAGTATGATCTGGCCAAGTCGGAGAAATACCCGGTCCCGGTGGGCTACACTGCGGTGCCGTCCGAGGACGGCGGCATCTTCACCTATACGCCAGCGAAAGGGCCATCCCTGGTTCGCTACGATAAGGACGGCAAGATGCTGTGGAGTTACAATGACATCACCAACTGGCAAAGCGCACTGAACATGGGTGTGACCGGCCCCGGCAAGCTGTGGGGCATGACGCAGTGCATGGGCAAGGGCGGTGACTTCCTCGCCTTCCAAAGCTACTTCGGTCCCAACCACCTCTTCCGCACGGATGGTATCTACGTCGGCGCGCTCCTGAAGGACGGACGGCTGCTGCTCAATCGCGGCGCGGACGAGGGACAGCCGGAAGGCCAGGGTGGCTATTTCGGCAAACTGAAAGTCGCTCCCGGTCAGCCGGAGCGCTACTTTGCCATCGGCGGCGGACAGGATGCGCGCGTGTGGGAAGTAGTCGGGCTGGACACGATCAAAGATCTTCCCGGCGCTACGTACGTGCACACACCGGAACTTGCCCAGAAGGCCGAACAGGCGCAGCGCGAGTATCGCCTGGCCATGTCCGCCGCTAGCCAGATCGTGATTGGCAATGACATCGCGACGACGAAATCCGTCGAGAAGGAGTTAGAGGTCGGACGCGCATTCAAGGTGAAGGTGGCCCGTGATAACAAAAACATCATTCTCGATTACGAAGTCAATTCTGACACCCAGCTGGTCAACGCGGTGCCTGATCCCAAGTTACTCTTCAAAGGTGGCAACTGCCTGGACGTACAACTGGAGAATAATCTCGGTGAAGCCGTGCGCGTGCTAATTACGCAGTACCAGGGTAAGCCCTTCGCGACGGTCTACTTCCCGAAGGTCAAGGACTTCAAAGGTGAGCCGACGGTCTTCAATTCGCCAACGGGTAAGGAGAGCTTCGACGAAATCAGTTTCCTGGACAACATTGCATTGACGACGGAAAAGACCGAAAAAGGTTTTCACGCTCGGGTGGCGATCCCGCTGGATGCCTTGCGGCTGGAACTAAAACCGGGGCAAAAGGTAAAGATGGATCTCGGTTACATTTTCGGCAACTCACTGGGGGTCGGCAAGGCCGTCCGCCGCGCCTACCTCTACAATAACAGCTTCTCAGCGAATGTCGTCGACGATATTCCGAATGAGAGTCGGCTGGAGCCCAAAGAGTGGGGCGAGGCAGTAGTGAAGTAAGAAGACGTGGCCTGGATATGACAAACGCGGTCGTCGCCGCCCGTAATGTGTCCGCATGTTCCCGCCGTTCCCTTACCCGGGTGACGGCGGCAACATCACCGACTGGAGCCAACTTTGGAATTCCTGGCCGAAGCCTTGGAACGTACATCTCACCGGCGTGTCGCGATATGATGCCAGATTGCTAAAATATCAGCTGGAGGATTTTCGATGAAACACGAATTACCATTGGTATTGACCATGTTGTTCATAGCGTGTGTCTTGCTAGCCGGGATGACGCTGCCAGCCGCTGCCCAGGGTGTTTATCACAATCAGCGGGTCTTTGTGGCGCCGTCTCCGGGCAAGGTTGTCATTGACGGCGATCTCAAGGACTGGGACTTGAGTGGTGAGATGCTCACTTACGTCACTGAAGCTTCGATGGAATATCAGAGCGCCCGGACGGCGTTTATGTTTGACGACGACGCCCTGTATATCTCGAGTCGTGTGGCCGATCCCACGCCGCTGCTCAACCAGGCTGACCCAGACGTGAACCCGGATTTCGGTTGGGACGGCGATGCGTTCCAATTGCGGCTGGCGCTCGACCCGGCCCTGGGCTATCCGTTGAAGATCGGCGGTTATGACCGCAATCCCAGCGACATGCTGGTGCACATGACACTGTGGAATTACACTGGTAGCGGCAAGCCGGTTCTGCACCTCAAGTACGGCATGGATTACCACGACGCCCACGGCTACAGCAAAGGGGTGGTGCCCGCCGACAAGTTCAGCGCAGTGTACAATAAATGGGACGACGGCAAAGGCTTCACCTTCGAATACCGCATTCCCTGGACGACCCTGCACCCGGCGCGGCCGTTCAAGGGCGGTGACCTCAGCGCCGGCGCCATTCAGATTCAGTGGAGCGACGCCGCCGGCCTGCATTCCTACGGCGGCGGCTGGGCCGTCGACCTGATGTCACGCGCGGGGTTCACCTATCAGTCGACCGAAAGTTGGGGCAAGATGATCTTCGCCGAGAAAGGCAATCTCCCAAAGGAATTGACCCAGCAGGGGCTGCCGCCGGTGCGCACGCTGCCGTTGGTGATGGGCTACGAAATTCCGAAGGAACAGGACACCTCTATTTCGCTTTTCAACAGTAAAGGTGATCTGGTGCGCAACGTCGTCGCGGCGCAGGCGCGCCCAGCCGGCAAAGTCATGGAACGCTGGGATGGCCTTGACAGCGCGGGCCGGGTGCTGCCACCCGGGGAATACACCTGGCAGGGGGTCTACCATGACCCGATCAGCTCCAAGTATGTGCTATCTGTGTCAAATGCTGGCAAACCGAGCTACAACACGCCGGACGGCAAAGGCGCATGGGGCGGCGACTGGGGCAGCCCGACCGATATCTGCTTCGCGGGCGACCGCGGGTTGCTGGTGTGGGACGGATCGGAGGCCGGAACCGGCCTGATCGGCATCGATGCCAACGGAAACAAGCAGTGGGGTTACCGAATCGGCGGAACCTTCGTGGCTACCGACGGCGAGTGGGTGTTCACCTATCTCGGCCCGGAAAAGCAGATCCGCGCCTACGGCGTGACTGACGGCAAGCAAATCAATTTCCGCCGCGGAGAACTCTGGGTTGAACACAACGACAAAGGGACACAAACGCTTTGCACCGGTCTCACCTGGATGGATGGCAAGCTCTACGTCGCCAATGCCGCCGCCAATGAGATCGTCGAATACGACGCGAAACAGGGGAAGATCCTGCGCCGGCTGACGGTGCCGGGGGCTGGTGATCTGGCGTCCGCTGGCAACGGCGTCCTGCTAGTCCTGGCCAACGGTGCCGTCCACAAACTCACCGTCGCCGACGGTACGCTCACCCCCTTCATCACCACCCACTTGGAGCAGCCTTTTGCCCTTGCGGTGGCGGGCGACGGCAGCGTGTTTATCAGCAACCGCGGCAAGCTCCACAACATCAGTCTTTTCAGCAAGGATGGCGCTTTCGTGCGCAGCATCGGCAAAGCTGGCAGTCGGCAGCTGGAGAATCCGTTGACGACCGGTAATTTCAGCATTGCCCGTGCCGGCAAATGGGATCCGGACACGGTGCTTAACCCCGCCGGGTTGGCGGTGGACAGCAAGGGTCGGCTCTGGGTGATGGAGCACGACTTCTCCCCCAAGCGTGTCAGCATCTGGGATCCCGCCACCGGCAAGCTGCTGGATGAGAAGTTCGGCCCCGCCTTCGTCTCTACCCCGATCTGCATGGATCCCGCTGACCCGACCCGCGTCTACTGCCAGAACGTCGAATGGGAAGTGGATCTGGACAAAGGAACCTCAAAGCCCGCCGCCATCATGATCGAGGCCACGCCGGACACCCCCTATTTCTGGCCGCATATGGTCAACAATATCGTCTTCACCGCCAAAAATGGGCGGCAATATATGCACGCCGCCGCCACCGGGCCGGGGGTGCATGGCCATTTTCTCTGGATCAGACGCGGCGATCAATTCGTGGCCGCCGCCGGCATCATCAATCCCGCGTCCAGCCTATCCTGGCGAACCGGGGCGAAAGACTGGCAGGAGATAAATAAGATTCCGTGGCTGTTCTGGGAAGATCGCAACGGTGACGGCGTGATTCAGAAAGAGGAGACCCGCGAAACCAATATGCGGGCCAACGGCGCGCACAGCACCGTCGACGCGGACCTGAACTTCTACGGTAGCAGCATGTATACCAAGCTATACTGGCAGCGGATCTCACCTGAAACCATCCAGGCCAACGGTGTCCCGCTCTACGATGACGCCTCCTTCCTGCAGGTGGACTACGGCAACGACGGCTACACCTCCGACCTATCGGTCAATCCCGCCGACGGATCTGTGCTGTTCTATGCCGGCTCGGACATTAAAAATATGGATCGCACCGAACTCTGGCCGCTCAGCTATTGGTCGAAAGACGGGAAGATGCAGTGGCGCTACCGGGTCGGTAGCCGCTGGTACGACATGTATGAATTCCCCATCCCGAAGGCGGGCGAGCTGTGGGGCTGTACCAAAAATCTCGGCGTCACCGACGGCATCACCGGCTACTCCTGTTACTTCGGCCAGTGCCAGTTGCTCACCACCGACGGCGTGCCGATCGGTACCGTCATGACCGATGGCCGCGCCGGCATAACGGGGGCGGACAACATCCAATGTGAGTGGTTTACAGGACAGCTCGTTAAACTCAAAAACGACCGCTGGTATCTTCTCGGTGGCGATCAGGACGGCCGCATGTTGGAAATCCTGGGGATGAACAGCCTCAAGCGCTTCGCGGGCAAACTTACGATTACCGAGGAGGAGTCCAAGGCTGCTGGCGATGCGCTGGCCGTCTGGTCGGCGCAAAAGGCCAAGGCCCAGTCCCTGGTGCTTGCCCGCAGCGGCAACGACACCCCCGACTGGACCAACCTACACGGCATCACGCTTGACGTGGATATCAAACGTGGTTTCACCGTCAAGGCGGCCTACACCGCCACCGACTTGCTGGTCCGCTATGAAGTCCGTTCCCCCTTTGAACTGGTCAACAGCACGCCGGAAATCAACATGCTCTTCAAAGGTGGCAACTTGCTGGACATCCAACTCGCCACCGATCCGAATGCCGATCCTAAGCGTGACAAACCGGTACCCGGCGACCTGCGTGTGCTCGTCTCCCGCCGCGATGGCAAACCCGTGGCGGTGATCTATCGCACCAAAGTGGCGGACTTGAAGAGCGAACCGGTCGTCTTTACCTCGCCCACCGGTAAGGAAGTCATTGACCGCATCGTAGTTTGGGATGACGTGAAATTGACCTATGAGAAATTCGATGGCGGTTTCAACGCCACGGTCAGCCTGCCCTTAGGCAAGCTCGGACTCACTCCCAAGCCCGGTACTACCCAGCGACTGGACGTGGGCTACATCTTCGGCAACGAGACGGGCAACACCACCGCAACTCGCGTCTACTGGAGCAACCACAGTTTCTCCTCGGGCGTTACCCAGGACGTGCCCAACGAGGCGCGCCTCGAGCCGGCGCAGTGGGGAGAGGCAGTGGTGGAATGAAGTTCGCTTGTAGCGACGTTTCCAACGTGCGCCTCTACACCCACGTCGTAAACACAAATAATTTTGAAGATGGATTGAGTTGTGGGCGAAGCCCACATTAGGAGCTAAACAAAATGAACCGTTCTGAAACAATTCAAATCGGCAATGCGGCGCTTCAACTTGAAGTCAAAGATGGCCTTCTCAACAGTCTGGGCGCTGTCACGGTGAATGGGGTGCCGCTACGGAATCCAGGCACGCGTTTCCTGCCGTATTTCGACACTTTTGAGGGTGATATCTTCCGTCAATTCAGGTTCGATGGCGTCGAGCAGCGCGGTGCGACCACGGTGCTGAGCACCACGGCGTTGAGCGACCCCGACACCCTATTCCGCGAACGTCGCGACTGTTCTGGCGATCTCTGCTTCCGTGCGGTGAGCTGGGACAGTCCAGCAAGTGAAGGGCGGTTCGATATCTGTTTCGAGCCGGCGTCTGCGGATATTGATGGTCGGGTTTTTACCGGTTTCCGCTACTGGTTCGAATATGACGGGGAATTGCCGATTCATCGGCTGGTTGACCGGCAGACTTGGGAAGTTGGAGGCAATCTTGATGATACCACCATTTGCCTGCGCAATTGGCTGACGCCACCGCGAATGAAGATCGGGCGCGACACCACCTATTCCACCGTCGGGCTCGATAAATGGTCGACACTACTGCCCGGCAACCTCTGGGCACGCTGGTCGCTTTTGCCGGGGTTCGATATGCAGTATGGCGCGGCAGGTGTCATGGTGGCGTGGTTTGACCAGATCTCGCTCATCCGCACCGTGGTGGAGAGCAATGCTGGCGAGGATAGCCTGCGGGTGCTCGACATGCATCTCTTCTCCCAAGCCAACAAGGTGAAGACAAACCCCAAGACCATATTGCATTGTCCCGACCGACTTGATGATGTCGATGCCCTCAACCTATGGACCCGTCTGCAGGATCGCGAACTCGAGCGCAACCAGGCGCAGTTCGGCATCCCCCAGGAGGAACCGCCCGCCATCACCTTTGCCCACAACGTCTGGCGTGATATCAATTTCGATACGACCTATGAGGACGTCATTGACGTCGCTGCGGAATTCGGCGGCGACTATGTCTTCATCGACGTGGTCTTCGAACAGGAGGAGGCTTATAACGAACAGCTCAATAAGCTCATCCCGCTCGAACAACAAAAGGGAACGATTCTGGAAAAGCGCAATCAGCAGAATATGTGTTGCATCCTCGACTGGAAGGTCAACGACGTCTGGGGTGGCGAGGATGCGCTCAAGCGGCTTTGCGGCCGGGCCCAGGACAAAGGGGTTAAAATCCTCTCCTGGATGTCCACACATGCCTCGCCTAATAGCTTCCTCAATGACACCAATCGCCCCTTGAGCAAGGAACTCGGTAGGGGTGCGGCAGGGGTCTTTGCCGGGAAGGAATCCGGGCGGCATCCGGATACCGGCTATCCGGCGAGTTGCTGGACTTTTAACCTCAACACCCCGGTCACGGAATGGATGCGTGACCGCCTGCTGGGCGTGTGTGAACGTACCGGACTGGCGGGTTATTTATGGGACAGCTTCAGCAACCTGGGCTGGTGGCAAATTGATTATTCTCAGGGTACGTTGGCGCCGCAATTCTCTCAGATGGCGGGCTTGTATGCTGATTTGGCAAAAGCAGGGCTGTATATCCAGCCTGAGGCGCTGGTGGCTTTTAGCAATCATAGCTGTTGTGGCCTGCATGGAGGCAACATCTACGCGGATGACCTACTGGGCTACTCATATAACACAGTCATTGCACTTTGGTACGGTGGTCAGGACGGTTACGACAATTATGAAAACCACATATTGCGTGGGGTTGCTCCGGTTGACATGCTCTTTCAGTGTCTCGCCCATAAGCGCGTGCCGTCGTTGAACTTTCACCTTGTTCCGCGGGCAGAATGGCACGCGCCCAGCGTGGCGGCGATCAAGGAACTGCTGGCGCTCTACAAGGCACAACGGCACCGCATGATCCGCCGCACTGTGCTTAAGGACGGACTCGGGGTACGTTGGGACGGCGGCGACCGCTCGCTGCTTTTTGCCTTCCGAGATGGACCGGCGGAGCACGGCACAGTGGACGCGGTCACCGGAGAAAGCGCCACAGCAGTTCGCGCGAATGGGGTTTATCTGCTGCCGGTTTCAAAGTAAAGAGATGTTGAACATCACATCTTTTGATGTGCGATGATATGTAGACCCTGTCCCAACCTCTCCACCCCCGATATCAAGCGTGAGAGCTGAAAATATGTTGGGCTATACCGGCTAAAAAAGCTGGCATAGCCCATGTTAGATCGGTTATAATGTAGTTATCATGCATAATCACAACCGATCTATTACCATTGTTGCACAACAATTACCTCTCTGTCTACCCCTGCCGCACGTTAATGGGCCGGTAGAATTTACCGCGCATTGCGCGTTGCTGAATCGTATCGATTCCCTGCTTCAGGCTGGCTTGGAGAATGACTTTGTGCTCCTGTGCCTGCAGCACAAACAACGCCGACGCCCGATGAAGATCACAGAACAGGAAAATTATCAGCAGGTATCACGCCAGGCACTGCACTGTAATATCTTCCGACATCTATTTCAGGAAAGCTATCGGGTCTTCAGTTGTCACCTGGCGGAGAGCATGATATTACAACATTTTTGCCGGATAGGTGATTTTGAGGAGGCTACCATCCCGGGGCGTAGCCAATTGCAACGTTACGAGCATTGGTTGCCAGAAGCGCAACTGCGCGGGCTGATTTCTTCCTTGATATTGCTGGCTCAAGCTGAAGATGCTCCGCAAAAATTGGGGCTACAGAAGCCTATCGACATGAATACCGCCTAGCTCGATAGCACCTGCGTGGAGACTAACGTGCATTATCCGGTGGACTGGGTACTATTGCGTGACGCGGGGCGGACTCTTATCGAGGCAATCATCGTACTCCGCAAGCATGGCGTGAAACATCGAATGTCGGAGCCGAAGGTTTTCCTGAAAGATATGAACCAACTTTGTATCAAGATGACGCACGTGGGCAAGGGAGAGAAGGGCAAGGCGCACAGGTGGAATATGGGCACAGTTTGTTTATA
>JBBRXO010000032.1:0-24567 GCA_038248345.1 Armatimonadota bacterium
AGCGGAGTATGCGACCCTGGCGCGTTTTCTTGTTAGAGTAATAATGGTGTATCCGGTAACTTGATGCTGTAGAAGAGATAGCTGTTTAGCATAAAAAAATGCAGACCAACCGGCCGCGGCCCGGGTTCGGAGATCACCGAAATTCCCAGCACCATCTGCAAATAGTTCACCAGTTTTACGAGCAAGTTATCCATTTGCCCTAATTGTAACACAAAAAATTCGTTTGTAACATCACCAATGTTACAAACGAATTTTGATGTTACAATCCACCTTATTCTTCCGGTATCACCACTATCTGCACGTGGTCTACGCGCAGGCCATCCATGCTGAGGACGCGCAGGTTGATGCCTTCTTTTTTAATTTGCTCGCCGACGGCGGGGATGCGGCCGAAGGCGTAGAAGGCGTAGCCGCCGACGGTGTCGCAGGCTTCTTCGCAGGGGAGTTCATGCCCGAGCACCTCTTCCATATCGCTGATGGGGGTGCGGCCGTCCACCGTCCAGGTGTGTTCGTCGATGCGTACTACCCATTCTTCTTCGGGGTCTTCAAATTCATCGGGCAGGTCGCCTACCAGCTCTTCCAGCAGGTCAGATACCGTCACCAGGCCGCTGGTACCGCCATATTCATCAATGAGGATCGCCAGATTCTGGCGTTTGCGTTGCAGCTGCCGCAATAGCAGATCGACGCGAATAGTCTCGGGCACCAGCAGAATCTCGCGGATAATGGTGCGGATATCGCCCTGGTGATCGCGTTGAAAGAGTGCAAACAGGTCTTTCGTGTGCACAAAGCCGATGACGGTGTCCATATCTTCCTGGATCACCGGGTAACGTGTTTTGCCGCCTTCCTGCGCTAGCAGTACGTTTTCCTCCAGTGTGTCTACCACATCCAGCATGAGGATATCGGTGCGGTGCGTCATCACCTGGCGCGCCATACGGTGGCCGAAATTGAAGACGTTATCCAGCAGCTCCGCCTGCGTCTCGCGGATAGTGCCGCCCTTCTCCCAGCCGCTGGCGCTGATTATCATGCGCAGCTCATCCTCCGAGTGTACCAGTTCCTCATGGCTGCCATGCTTCATCCCTAAAAGATGGAAGACCGCATTGGCGGAGGCATTCAGAACCATGGTGAAAGGCTTGAACAGCCAGAAGAAAAAGGATATCGGATAAGCGGCGGCGAGGGCGATGGCCTCCGCACGTTTAATGGCCATCCATTTGGGCACCAACTCGCCGAAGACGATCTCCAGGAAGGTGATGATGAGGAAGGCGATGATGAAGGATAGTGTACTGGCCAGCTTAGCCAATGCTGGATCATTCAGGCCGGTCAGATTGAGCAAAAATGCAATCGGCTCCTCAATAGCTGATTTACCGAGCCAGCCCAGTCCCAGGCTGCATAACGTCACGCCCAGCTGCACTGAGGAAAGGAATTCATCCAGCCGCCCCAGGATTCCGAGCACCGTACGGGCGGCGGCACTCCCGGCATCAGCCAACTCCTTGATGCGCGTGGTACGCACCTTGATAATAGCGAATTCTGTCGCCACAAAGAAACCGTTAACGGCCACCAGGAGTAATGTGAGCGCTAACAAAGACAGTATATGTGGTATGTCTATGTCCATAAGTTCTTATTCCGCGACCGAGCGCGGAGTACAAATCACCTCGCGAATAGTATAGCACATTTTTGTTAGCAGGTACGTGTCACTTGCTGCAGGCTCAGGAGTATCGTATTTAGCGCCCGTCCTGTTCGCGTGGCCGTGCACGACTGGGCGAGGGAGGACGGCTTGTCGCTAAAAACGATACTCCTTGTTGCAACGCTGGATTTACACGATTCTGATATAATGCATAGGTTATGAACTTCGAACTTGGAACTATTTTAAAGGGAGTACATGATGATCTGCCCGAAATGCCAGGCCGAATACCGGCCCGAGTTCACCGAGTGCCCGGCCTGCCGGGCGCCACTGGTGGGGGCACGGCATGAGCCGATGGAGCTGGTGCTGGTGTACCAGAGTGGCGATATGGGGCGGGTGATGCTGGCGAAGAATTTCCTCGAGTCGGCGGAGATACCCTACATCGTAAAAAATGAAGAGGAGCAGGGGTTATTCGGCTGGGGCAGTATCCCCTTTGGCTACAATCTGCTCATCGGCCCGATGGAGATCCGCGTGTATCGCCAGGATGTCGAAGCGGCCCTAGATATCCTCAAGGATTTGGACGACGAAGGTGAGGAAGCCGAGAAGGCACCCAAACATTCACTCCCCCACGTACACCCGCGGTAACCGCGCACCGAGGTTTACCAGGGCTTCGTAGGCGATGCTGTTCATGCCGAGGCCGACTTCCCAGGCGGTGATGGTCTGGTCACCTTGCGCGCCGATGAGCACTGCGGTGTCGCCGATCTGCACGCCGGGGATGTGGGTGACATCCAGCACCGTCTGATCCATGCTGACGCGGCCTACGATGGGGGCGCGGTGGCCGCGGATCAGCGCCCAGCCACGGTTGCTTAGCGCGCGCGCCAGGCCGTCGGCGTAGCCGAGGGGGAGCAGCGCCAGCGTGCTGTCGCAGGGGGTGCGGTAAGTCAGGCTGTAGCCGACGCCGTCGCCGGCGGGCAGGCAGTTGAGCTGTACCACTTGCGCCTTGAGCGAGAGGGCGGGGCGCAGCGGGAAGGGTTGATAGCGGTCGCGGGTCTCCGCCGTGCGCGCCAGCGCGTAGTCCTCGCGTTTGCTGGTTGTATGAGCGCCACTTGCTGGTACATCGCTGGCCAACGGCACCGGGGAGACGCCGTAGAGGATGAGCCCCGGGCGTACCAGATCGAAGTAGGTAGCGGGCAGGAAGCTGATGGCGGCGCTGTTGGCGCAGTGGCGGTAACGCGGGCGCACGCCGCGCGCAGCGGCCCCGTCAAGGGTGGCGATGAAACGCTCCAGTTGCGTGTCGGCAGAGGTGTGGTCCTCATAGTCGGAGGTGGCGAAGTGCGTCATCACGCCCTCCAGCTCGATGCCGGGCAGCGCCGCCACCTTGCAGATGAAATCCGCGCCGGAATCCCAGCGCACGCCCACGCGCCCCATGCCAGTGTTCACCTTCACATGCACTTTCGCCCGCGTGCCCAGCCGACAGGCAGCGTCACTGAAGGCTTGTGCCGCGGCGGGGTAGCTCACCACTGCCGACGCGCCCAGGCGCACCACCATCTCGGCTTGCTCGGGCAGGCATACGCCCAGGATCAGCGCCGGGGCATCGATGCCCGCCGCGCGCAACAGCTGCACTTCCTCGGGGATAGCCACCCCCAGCATAGTAGCCCCGCCTGCCAGCGCCGCACGTGCGGAGGGCACCAGGCCATGCCCGTACCCGTCCGCTTTGATCACAGCGATGACGCCGGTCTGCGGCCCCACAAAATCCTTAATAGTACTGACATTCTCCCGGATAGCGGCGACGTCAACTTCAACCCAGGCTGGACGCAAAATATTTCTCCCTCACACATAGTGATATAAATGTTTATTCTTTGTGGTGATGGGGAGTTCCTGCCTCATCACCCCTTCCCTTTCACCGCTTTCAGCACCCAGTTCCACAGTGTACTGCGGCCGAGGTTAGTTTTGGAGGAGAAGGCGGTGGCGTGGTCGGTGTCGATGTTCAGTTTTTCGGCAATTTGCAGCAATGCCTCGGGGACTTTGGTGATAGCAATTTTATCTGCTTTGGTACCCACTACGATGAAGCTCTGAATCTCGCGCAACCAGTTCGACATCTCGTAATCAAGCGGTTGCGGCTCGTGGCGCAGGTCGATCAGATGCACCACCGCGCGCAGTTGTTCACGCGTGGTCAGGTACTCTTCGATGAATTTCGCCCACTGCTCGCGTTTCACCGCGCTGGCCTTGGCGAAGCCGTAGCCCGGCATATCCACCAGATAAAACACCTTGCTCCCCGGCGTGTCCGGCGTCACCCGGTAATAATTGAGCGTCTGCGTACGCCCCGGCGTGTTAGAGACGCGTACCAGATTGGAGGTGCCCAGCAGGCAGTTGATCAGCGACGACTTGCCCACGTTAGACCGCCCCACCATGGCAATCTCCGGCAAATAATCCTTCGGACACTGTTGCGCATTAGTAGCGCTACACACAAATTCAGCTTTAATCGCCATTTTTAATATCCTTTTCTACGGTACTCATTCTAACAGGTGCAGGGGTTAGGGGCAATGTTTCACCACGAAGTGGTGGTGGACACGGTTTCTCCGCTACCCCTTCGGGGTGTGATGTCGTATCGAACCATCATCCCCAGGGCTTACGCCCTGTCTATATTCCGACACCGCTTTGCAGTGATTAACAATTCATTTATAATCAGCAGGAACCCCCACCCCCATGGCGAAAAATAATAACGTATGAACGACACGACCACCAACGACAGCGCACGCTACCAGTGGGCTATCCGTAGTATTGTTTACGGGTTGGTCGGCTTTTTTGTCTTGCTGGTCTGCGCGGTGGTGCGCTTGCCGGAGGGGATCACGGCTAATCGCGGATTCAGCTACTATGGCGACTACCGGGAAACGGTGCCGTATTTCCGCGCGGCTTTCGGTTGCTGCGGTGCGTCGATGTTGCTGGCGTCGTTTCTGCTGCCGCGTGGGAAACCGTTTGCGGCGATGCGGGTTTCCTTTTGGATCATGTTCGTGCTGATCTGCGGCGTCGCCTTCACCACCGTGCCGGGCACCACCCAATTTCACATTATGCACAAATGCTTCGGCATCCCGCTCTTTATCTTCCAGTTCTGCTTCGGCACCTGGCTGGCGCTGTTCGTCAGCAAAACCCGCGTCAATGTGACGCTCTTTCTGGTGTTGCTGCTGGGCGACATAGCCTCGCTGCTGGGGCTGCTCTACCTGCAGGACGCCAACCCGCTCTTCCCCTACCTGCTGCACAGCCAGGTGCTCTTCCAGGCGGCCTTCGGGGCAATAGTGGTGTACTCGCTGTGGCAGTTGCGCGGTAGTTACAACCCCCGATAAGTAATGCTATAATGTGCCTATGCATGTCAACACTCTATATTATGGCGATAACCTGGAAGTTATGCGCAATAGCATGGCGGATGAGAGCGTTGATCTGATTTACCTTGACCCGCCCTTCAACTCCGCGCGCGATTACAATGTACTCTTCAAACAGGCGAAGAAGGACGATAACCACGCGCAGATTACCGCTTTCACCGACACCTGGCAATGGAGCAAGCGCAATTACGAGGAGTTCTTCAACGACCCGCGCAACGCCCGGCTCTTTGATCTGGTGACTGCTCTCTATAAAATCCTCGGCTCCAGCGAGATGATGGCGTACCTGGTGATGATGGCCCCGCGCTTGCTGGAGATGCACCGTATCCTGAAATCCTCCGGCAGTCTATACCTGCACTGCGACCCGACGGCGAGCCATTATTTGAAGATATTATTAGATGTAATCTTTGAACCATCAAATTATATCAACGAGATAACTTGGAAGCGTGCTAGTTCACATAATGATGCCATAAGGAGATTTGGGAATCTGGCCGATATCATTCATATTTTTGCCAAGTCGAAAAATTATCAGTTTCATCCGCAATACCGGCCCTACTCGGAAGACTATTTAGAAAAGTTCTACAGAGGGAAGGATGAAGACGGCAGAAAGTGGATGTCGGATAATTTCGCCAGTCCCAATCCGCGTCCCAACCTCACCTACAGCTATAAAGGCTACAATCCGCCCGAGTTTGGTTGGAAGGTAAACTTGCAGAAAATGGAGCAGCTAGACAGCGAAGACAGGATAATCTTCCCCTCGACAACAGAGGGGAGAATACGAATTAAGCGGTACCTGGATGAAATGCCCGGCTTGCCGGTGGGCAATATCTGGGATGATATTCAGCAGGTGCAGGCAAACTCAGTGGAACGTATGGGCTATCCCACCCAGAAACCGCTGGCGCTACTGGAGCGCATCATCAATGCCTCCAGCAAACCCGGCGATGTGGTTTTTGATCCTTTTTGCGGGTGTGGCACGGCGGTGGCGGCGGCAGAGGCGCTGGGGCGGCTCTGGATCGGTATCGACATCACCTTCATTGCGGTAGACCTGATGATCGCGCGGATGGCGCGGGACTTTGGGCTACAGCGCAAGCATGACTACCTGATCATCGGCGACCCGAAGGATGCATACTCGGCGCAGCAGCTCTTCCAGCAATCGCCCAAACAATTTGAGATTTGGGCAGTGGGGCTGGCCAACGGCGTGCCACAACCGGGCAAGGTGGGCGACAAGGGCGTGGACGGCAAGGTCTACTTCTACGACCTGGAGAGTAATCTGCAATGGGCGGTGTGCCAGGTGAAGGGCGGCCACCTGACGCCCAGCATCATCCGCGACTTCGCTCACGTCATCGAGCGCGAGAAGGCGGCGCTGGGCTTTTTCATCTGCCTGGAGACCCCTACTAAAGGGATGTATCGCGAAGCGGAGGAGATCGGCTTCTTCACCGCCCCCAGCGGGCGCCAAATCCCCCGGATGCAAATCCGCACCATCCATGAGCTACTCGATCAGAGCGCAGAGTTCGACTTCCCGCAAGGCTACAGCTTGAAAAGCGGCGGCAAACGCACCACGCGGGAGCATGAGCAGGCAAAGATTGAACTGTAGGAGCGTCCTACTGCCCGACAAACACCGCTCGCACGCGCGGACGGGTGAGGACGAAGAGGAAAATGCCGTATATCGCCAGTTCTATGTACGCAATGGTCATCTGATCATTTACCACCAGTGTTGTCTCCTCGGCGGGTAAGCTGGCCGTTATCCATGGTATCAAGATGAAGGCGAAGAGCGGAACCAGAGTGAGGACACGGGCAACAAGCATAAAAACAGCGGCCTGATGGGCAAGTGGCAAGCGGAACAGCAAGCCAATGGCGGAGAACAGCCCCAATAGTCCAAAGAGCGCCGTATCGAATTGATTAATCGCCCCGCCGGGATAGCTTTCCATCGTAAAGAGGCTGGGTAATTGCAGAGCTGAATCGGCAAACAGCAAAACAGCCACGATAACCACCGCGATGTAGTTAGGCTTGCCCTCTTGCGCAGGGAATTCGGGCTGCCAGGATATTTCGTTATTATCTTTCTCTTCCGGGTTATTTTCAGGCATCAGTTACCTTCCTATTATTGTCATCTCTACTATACCCATTGCCAGGGTCAACAAGACCAGTATGGCCCCGGCTATCGCCAAAAGTATGGCGGTCATCCGCATGGTCTCGCGCCGGGACAGCCAGATCAGCACGGCCGCTGCCCCCCACAAAGCATAACTCAGGCCGCTGAGAGAGAGCAATAGCGCGGGTGCCTGGGCGATCTTCGCCGGTAAGGTGAAGAGGAAAAAGAGCGGTTTGACCGCTAGTACCACCGCCACCAGACGCACAGAGTCCATCCCCACCAGCTCATCCTGCAGGCGCAGCCAGCGTTTTTGCTGGGCATACCAGCGGCAGAATTGCCAGAGCAGGAACCAGCCGACGGCGGTGTAGAAGAGGCCAAAATTGAAAAGCGCCACCAGCGCGCCGATCTCCACGTTATCGCGAAAGTGCAGCACCGTCAGGCTGGCGCTTTGCAATACGATATACCCACCCAGCGCGGTGATGATCATGCGCAGTTGATGCAGCTCGGGGCGCATTCGGACGCGCACTTCATCAGCGGGTTTGTCTTCCAGGACGGCGGTGGGTTCCTTCTCCGGGTCACCCGGCTTCTCTTCGTCTTCGCCCAGGTGCAGCCCCACGGCGGCAGAGCCAGCCAGCGTCAAGAAGGCCAAGAAACCACAGGCGGTGAGGAGCATCCCCAGTGCAGAGAATACGGTTGGCGCGCCATTGAGAAGCGTGAAGACATTGCCCAGCGGCCCCGCCTGCAGGAAGAATCCCACCAGCCCGTACCCCGCCGCCACCAGCACAATATGCAATTTTCGCACTCGATCCGGAGTCGCCATCAGCCACCACTTTCAATAGGGATATTATACCCTATTGGAGCGTGAAGAGGTGTGATTTGAACGCGACTTACTCGCCGGTTGGGGTGATGTTACATAACTGGTTGTCGATATCCATGTAGTAGTTATTGCCTTCGGCGATGGCTCGAAGTTGCGTCAGCGGGTCGGCTTTAGCGACGCCGATTACCTTTATTTTTGGGAAAGCGGCGGGGCAGAGGATATACAGGCCGCTCTCCTGCGCCAGCTGGGCGAGATTGGCGCTCAGCGGTTTGTCGTTCTGGAAGAAGCCCGGCTCATTTGACACGTCCGGCGCGCTATTGCTGAAGCTGGCGCGTTGCAGATAGTCGGGGGCGAAGAGAGTAAAGGTGTACGTCCGATCACGCTGAAATTGTACAGTAACTATAGTAGGGCTCAAACTATCGGCGATATTCAGGCTCACGGTCTGGGGATCGCTGTCCTGCAACATCACATTCACTGGTTTCGCTGTGTCATTCACCACTACTGCGGATACCGAATCAACCTCGTCACCATCCAACTCCAGCATCACATTGCTGCCATCCGTAGGAGTAATAGCGCGGGCAGTCAACAGTGGTGGTACTACATTCACGACAATGCAGCTTAGACTTGCTATATCGCATTGCGAAGAAAATTGTGCATCATCTAACCTCATGGCGAAGGGGCTAATTTTATTGACGGCACCGGTAGATTCTCCCGTACCAAGCGGCATGGCGGCCATCGCTGGTTCAATTTTCATCGTCTGCGGTAATCCACTCGGCCCACTTACCCCTGCCATCCCACCCGCCATATCATAGGTATTTGCCTGGTTATTACTATACCCGCTGGTGTTGAAGCTTATATTGGGATAATCATTGTAGCCAGCTTCATTTTTATTATAAGCACCGCAAAGGGGCATGGCTATACTGGGCATTGCTCTCATTTTATTTTTTGTCGCCTCTGGTAGATCATCCTTGCTTGCCATGTTGCTCCTGCTAATGCCTTTGTCGGCTGTGATCAGTTGCGCTGGCGGTGGAGTACTTTCCTCCTGCTTATCTATAGAAGGCACCGCAGCGATCTGAATTTTCGGCGCTGGTGACAACGCGGGTGCTGCTACCGGAGCAGGTTGCGCTGCTACCGTGGCGGCAGTGGCCGTGGTGGTGGTAGGCAGCGGAATAGGTACACTGGCGGTAACGGTAGTAGTGGCCAGCTGTGGCGCACTGGCAGTGGCGGTGACAGTAGTAGGCGGCTTGGCGACGTTTGCCGTCGTCATATTCGGCACCGTCTGGTTTTCGCGCAACAGCAACAGCATAAAGACGGCCGCCGCCGCTAGCGTGCTGGTGAAGGTAGCGACCCGCCAATTCAGAACGAACCGACGCGGGGACGGCTGCTGCAAGCGGATGCGCTCGCGGACGGTCACTTTGAAGTCAGCGGGCAAGGGCAAAACTGGCAGGGCGCGCAAGTCAGCGCGGAGCTGGCGCAGTTCGGCCAACTCGGCAGTGCAACGTGCGCAGGAATGTAAATGTTCCTCCGCCCGCTCCCGCATAGCCGCGTTCAGCGTCCCTTCCAGATATTCCGTATATAACTCGTCCACGTGCCCCGGATTCATCTCATTCTCCCTCACTATATGCTTTGACCCCTCTCACCCCTCAATTGTTCCCTATTTGCCGAAAAAGATTCATAATCGGTATTAGCCCCGGTTCGGTCGGCATCAATAACCCCTGGGAACGCACGCTTCCAGCGTGCTCCGTATCTCCCGTTGATTCCGCTCTTTTTCACAGCGGTTATCAGGACATAGCCAGGCTGGTTATTAAAATTCCTGTTGCTATTATTGCAACAGCGCGCCACGGCGGGCGCGGGCTATAACCCCCTGAAAGAATTCCTGCGGGTATGAAGGAACTCCCGGCAATCCTCATCGTGTCCCAGTAAGGCTTCGGAGGTGGAGAGTAGCGCTAGCAGTTGGTCGTCGAGTGGATTAAGGATCAGGGCGTCGAGGCCGTGGCCCAGCGCTAATACCGCCATTGCCTGATTGAGCAAACGCCGGGCAGGCATCCCATAGCTGACATTGCTGAGACCCGCGACCAGGTGGATGGCGGGGAATTCGCTGCGGAGCACGCGCACAATTTCCAAAAAAGTGGTGATGACGCCCTCACCGATCCCGACGGGGAAGAGCAGTGGATCAAGGTAAATATCGTCCGCTGGTATGCCGTCAGCCAGCAAGCGGCGCACCAGCGTGCGTGCCACCGGCAGCCGTTGCCCAGCATCGGCGTGGATACCGGTATCATCCAGCGCCAAGGCGATCACCCGGGTGTGGTATTGCTGCACCAGCGGCAACACCGCCGCATAGCGCGTGGCCTCGCCGCTGATGCTGTTCACCATGGCAGGCCGCCCTGTCCTCGCGTTTAGCCGCAACGCCGCGCCCAGCGCCGCCGGGTTGGGGCTGTCAAAGCAAATGGAGGCCGTGGTAGTATCACTCACCACCCCGGCCAGCCACACCAGCGCCGCGGCATCATCAGGGACAAAGGTACCTGCATTGATATCGATATACGTCGCGCCCGCCTCCGCTTGCGCGTACGCCAACACGGCGATGAAGGCGGCATCCCGCTCCCGCACCGCTGTCGCCACCGCTTCCCGGCTGGTATTTATCAACTCGCCGATGATCAGCATTTCGCGCCTCGTATCGTTTTATGTTACCCCGCGCTCAGCACCCGCTCCGCCACCGCTATGCCGATTTCGGTAGTGGTGCTGGTCTTCTCGCCGGGGGCGGCGATGTCACCGGTGACGTAGCCGTCGGTGAGGGCCAGCTCTACCGCCGTCTCGATGGCGCAGGCTTCGGCCTCCAGGTGGAAGGAGTAGCGTAGCATCAATGCTACGCTGAGGATGGTGGCCAGCGGATTGGCTATACCCTTGCCGGCGATATCCGGGGCGCTGCCGTGGATCGGCTCATATAATCCCATACGCGTGGCGCCGCCTTCCACACCCAGCGAGGCGCTGGGGAGCAGGCCCATGGAGCCGGCGAGCATGGAGGCTTCGTCGGTGAGGATATCGCCGAACATATTCTCCGTCATCACCACGTCAAAGTCCGACGGGCGACGCAGCAGGTGCATGGCGCAGGCGTCCACCAGGATATGCTCCAGCTTGATGTCGGGGAATTCGTCGGCGATGATGCGGTTGGCCACACTGCGCCACAGGCGCGAGGTCTCCAGGATGTTGGCCTTGTCCACTGACATCAACTTCTTTTTGCGCCCACGCGCCAGATTTGCCGCAGTGCGTACCAGGCGCTCGATCTCGCTGGCGGAGTAGGAGAGCGTGTCGTAGGCGTGCTCCTGCCCATCGGCGTCGGTGCTGCGTTTTTTCTTCCCGAAGTAAATACCGCCGGTCAGCTCGCGCACGAAGATCATGTCGACGCCCTCCAGCCGCTCCGGGCGCAGCGGGGAGCTGGCCAGCAGGCGCGGATGCACGGTGACGGGCCGCAGATTGGCGAACAGGTCCAGCTCCTTGCGGATGGCCAGCAGCCCCTGCTCCGGGCGCACTTTTGCGTTGGGGTTGTCCCACTTGGGGCCACCCACCGCTCCCAGCAGCACGGCGTCAGATGCCCGGCATAATGCCAGCGTCTCCGCGGATAATGCGGTGCCGGTGGCATCAATAGCGCACCCGCCGATGAGCGCCTCGGTAGTCTCAAACTCATGTCCGAACCGCTGCCCAATCGCCTGCAACACGCGCAAGCCCTCGGCCACTACTTCCGGCCCGATACCATCTCCCGGTAAAACTGTAATCTTCGCTTTCACTTCACTTCTCCCATGATATATTTTCGTTGAGGCAAGCCAAACACTGCCCGATACACTCTGCGATAAAGGACGTACAACCCGCAACTATAATATTACTTTTCGGCAGAAGAGGTGTGAACTCCTTTCTAGCGTGGTTGTTGGGTGGTGGGCGAAGTAAGCTGGTGTTATTCTCGCTGGAATTATAATACCAGCGAGAATGAGGCTTTACAATTATTTCTTAGGCTATAGACAACACGCCCACATAGTATTATACTACTCCTGTAATTACCACTAACACTGTCGTGTTTATTAATAAGGAGGCTGTGATGGCTACTCGAAAGATCGTGAATATTGATGCCAGTTTGTGCAATGGCTGTGGATTGTGTATAAGTTCCTGCGCCGAGGGGGCGATTCAGCTGGTGGATGGGGTGGCGAAGCTGGTGAAGGATGACTATTGCGACGGGCTGGGCGCGTGCCTGGGCGAGTGCCCGCAGGGGGCGATAACCGTCATCGAGCGCGAGGCGGCGGAGTTTGACGAAGCGGCCACCGAGAAGCATCTGGAGAATATCGGGCGCAAACCCGCGCCGGGCGCCGCCCCCGCCCACCACGCCGGGTGCCCGGGGATGGCGATGCGGCAGTTTGACGCCCCGGCGACGACCAAACCGATGGGTGACGCACCATCGGCACTGCGGCAGTGGCCGGTGCAGCTGCACCTGGTCTCCCCCACCGCGCCGTACTTCCGCGATGCCGACCTGCTGCTGGCAGCGGACTGCGCCGCCTTCGCCCACGGGGGCTTCCACGGCCAGTTCCTCGCCGACCACGCACTGGCGATAGCCTGCCCGAAGCTGGACGACACCGGCGAATACGCCGAGAAACTCGCGACCATGATCACCGCCGGCGGGGTGAAATCCATCACCGTGGTGATGATGCAGGTGCCCTGTTGCCGTGGCCTCATGAGTCTGGCAGAACAAGCCTTCGCCCGCGCCGGCAAGCGCGTACCGCTGCGCCAGGTGATTATCGGCATCGAGGGAGAGGTGTTATCGGATAGTGGGATGGAGAATGGACGAGGATAACCACAGAGGGCACAGAGGGCACAGAGAGAGGGAAAATATTAGCACAGCGGGCACGGTGGGCACAGAGAAAGTAGAGAAATGTGGATATCCCTGGGAACGCAGGCGTCTCGCCTGCTCTTAGCATGGGCGTCTCGACCATGAGAACGGGGTTTCAATTCAGAGCCTCATATTTCCGCTGGGATTGAAATCCCGGCTGCAGGGCGCTACGCGCCGGTCGTCCGCCTTCGCGGACTTTTCGGAATCGAATGGTAGCGCCCTTTAGGGTGCTTGCAGTTGTTAGCCACCTCCTTTAGGGGTGGTGTGGGGAATCCTACCTGCTCCGTGTTCTCTGTGCCCTCTGTGTTAATATATTTTCTCTCTTCGTGCCTTCGTGGTTATTCTTGTTCCATGCTATGGGGCAGGCGGGACGCCTGCGTGCCCAGGGATACGCGCCTCTACCGCCTCCAGCCACACCCTACCCTTTTCCCCACGCGGGGTGATGGTTAGTTTGCGCTCGTCGCTTTCACCGCGGTATTCCAGCAGGATTTCTACGCCATCGGGGAAGTAGCCGGGGGGGAGGCGCTCGCCCCATTCGATGACGGTGACGCCGTCGCCCTCCAGGTAGTCCTCCACGCCCAGCTCCTCGGCGGCGGAGCCCTCCAGGCGATAGAGGTCGATGTGGTAGACCGGCAGGCGTCCGCCGGTGTACTCGTGGATGAGCGCGAAGCTGGGCGAGGAGACGGGGTCGGCACAGCGCAGCCCGGCGGCCACGCCGTTGGTCAGCTCGGTCTTGCCCGCTCCCAGGTCGCCGCGCAGCCAGAGCACCGCCCCTGCCGTCGCACACTCCGCTAACATTTGCCCCACCGCACGCGTTTGTGCGGCATCAGTCGTTATCAGTTCCATGGTTGATAAATTCGGTAATAGCCGGATTATCTCCTGCTAGCTCGACAATTATCCTCCGGGAGGAGCGTTGGGAGGGGAATAGTGGGCCGATGATAAGGAAAAGTGCCCCACCATATAGACCCGAACGCCGATACCCGTTATCATAGTCAGGATGGGTGAGATTATCGGTTATTTGCTGGTGACAGTCATTACCTTCGTGCTGGGGATCGTGGGCACGCGGGGGGTGATGCGCGCGTTCTCGGAGTTCCGCTCGCGCGAGGTAAAGGCGGGCAAGGAGCAGGTTTACCGGCATTATCCGCGGCAGAAGAAGCCGCTGGGTGGCGGCATCGCCATCTTCGCCGCCCTGACAGCCGGTGTGCTCATCACCTGGGTGCTCGATAAATTCAGATTCTTCGGTTCGGATCTCGACGGGTACTGGGGGAGCATCTGGCTTTTCCTTTTTTGCGGGTTGGCATACGGGCTTATTGGGCTGTATGATGACTGGCGCAAAGTAAACGCCGCCCGCGGGTTGGATGAGCGGGCCAAGATTATCTTGCAATTGATCCTCGCCTTCTTTTTCACCGCTGCTATCGTTAATCTGCGCCACACTGATCCACAACAGGCCATCAGTGTGTTTATCCCCTTTGGTGGCTGGGTCACCTTCTATAAATTTCTCTTTTTGCCCTTCGGTATGTTTGTGCTGGTGGGGATGTCCAATGCGGTGAACCTCACCGACGGTCTTGATGGCCTGGCGGGAAGCAGTCTGGCGCTCTCATTTATTGGCTACCTGCTGCTGGCGGCGGTGATAAAATCGGATGGTATCCCGGTGGTTCTTCCGCTGCTGGCATTGGCGGGGGTGAGTGGATTCCTCATCTATAACCGTCCACCGGCGCAGATTATCATGGGTGATACGGGGGCATTGGGGTTGGGGGCGGCGCTGGGAGCGCTCGCCTTGCTTTCCCGTACTGAGTGGCTACTCATCCTTTTCGCCGCGCCTTTTGTCATCGACACTGTTTCCGTGATGATTCAGGTGGGGGTGATCAAATTCTTCCGCGGCCCGGTGAAATTATTGCGGCACCAGACCACCGAAATCTTCCGCCCCTTCCTCTGTACCCCATTGCACCATCACTTCCAGTGGCTTAATTGGACGCCGTGGTCTATCCTCGGGCTATTTTGCGGGGTCAGCTTCTTCAGCATTGCACTGGGGATATTCGCTGCCCCCGCTGCACTGCCGGGTGGTGCGGTGGGTTACGGCTGGCTCTGGTTCCTGGGGATATTTCTGCAGTGCAGCTTCCTGTTGCTGGCGGCATTGCAGAAGATCATCCGAGCTAACTACTTCCTCGGGCTAGAGCCGCCACCGGACGGGGGCGAGCGGGTGCTGTCGCTTTACAAAGGCTTGCCGATCATCTTCTTCGGGGCGCGTGGCTATAGCGTGGAAGAGCGCACGGTAATCAGTGAGGGGATGGTGAATACTATCGCGGCCGAGAGCATCCTCTGGCGTAATGTGAGTGAGATCGAGGCGCGTGCCACCCTGGGGAAGATCTACGCCGAATATAAGATGACGGACGCTGCGGCAACGGAGTGGGAGCAGATACCAGTGCGTAACCTGCTCATCCGGGAGAACGTGGTAGTGCAACTGGGCAAGATCTACTTCACCCGCGATGAGTTGTTGCGCGCCATCATACTGTGGGAGCAACTGCCACCCGTGCATCTGGCGCATCTGGCCGGACTCACGGATACAATCCGCGGAGCGAAGGTGCGCATCGGGCACCTGGCGGGCCGCCTGCACCAGCAGGCGCAAGAGCATATTCGACAATTGAACCGCCGCGCGCGCGAGCATGGGTTGCCCGTATCCTCGGCTGAGATTACCATGCTGCAGCATGAAGTCGAAGGGGCGCTCCGCTACAACCAGGAGCTGCGCGACCTGCTGACATATGAGCATAACAAGACCGAGGGAAGCGCAGAACCGCAGACACTGGCGATAGTGCAGGCGACGGATTTGTACCGCCGCATGGATGTCACGTTAAGCACCCGTATTGACGAACTGCGGCAGGCGTTGCTCTGGGCGAACACGGTTGTTACCCCGCAAGAGGTGGAACAGATATCGCCGGAGCTGGCGGCATTAGCCGATGATCTGCAGATGAAACCGCTGGAAATAAGCCGTGCGCTGGAGGCTACCGGCATGTTGCGCATCAAGGAATATGCCCGTATCGAGAAGCCGTCGCGCAATTCGCTCTTCCGCATCACGCTGGAGCGCAAAGTCGGTCGCTTGCCTTCGTCCATCATCGCCAAGTGTTTTTTGGATAGCAAAGTCACTTTTTTCAGTGCCTGCTATCGGCGCGAATTCGGCGTGCTTACACTGCTGCAGGAGGCGTTAGCCCCCTCGCCACACCTGCTGGGTGGGTATCTGGGTAATGATCATGCCGTGCTCTTTCTGGAGGATGTCGCCGGGCAGGATTTGAACACTCTGCTGCGCACGCTGAAGGATAACCGGCTGGCACGACAGGAGTGTCTGCGCCGGGCGTTGGAATCGCTGGTACAGCTTCGGGTAAACACTTTCCCATTCCAGGCGCGGCTGGAGCGCGAAATAAGCCGGATCGTCAAAGAGGTGCTCACGCCGGAATATTACCTCAACAGCACCGTCATCGCCTTCAATCGCATCCTGGCGTTGGAGAAGCGCACCCTTACCGGGGCGGAAAAAACACAGTTGGAGACAGCGCTGCAGCCGGTAATCAAAGTGCTGCAGGCGGAGCCGAAAATATTCATCCACTTTGAATACACCCCCGGCAACCTGCAGTACATAGGCCAGCGCACGGTGGCCATCGACTTCGAGCAGGCGACCATGGGGCCGGCGGCCTTCGACCTCGCCAGCCTGCTGTATGCACCGGAATCCAACATGAGCGAGAAGCAGATCAACGAGTTACTCGTCAGTTACCACGAGATGCTCCCCGCCAACCTGCCCGATGGTTTTAATGTTAGTGAGGCGACACTGGAAGCGGCGGCCCTGATCAAACTCTTCTTCTACGCCGGTTCTGCTGCTAACTTCTACCGCAAATTCGAAGACGGCGCCCGGCTGGAAGCGATGGAGTGGTATCTGCAAACCGCCGAAAAGATCCTCGCCCACTATCCCGAATACACCGAGCTAGCCCGCGCCCTGCGTACCTGCTGGACCGGACAACGGCATTTGGCGGTGTAGACGAAGGGGGGATGGGTTTATTTAATGAAGTCATGAATTCGAAAAGCCGATCCCGGCTTGCGCTACAATCCAAGGTAATTATCTGTCCTAACGCGGGCTGCGCCTGCAACCCAAAGTAATTATCTTTACTGCAATAAATCGTGTTACGGCATCCTGCCTTAACGCTTTAATTCACAGGATATAAGGATAGTCAGGATAACAGGTAGCATAATCTTTTTCGGATAATACTTCCCTACTTGTCTTATCCTCATAATCCTCTATTATCCTTATATCCTGTGAATTACAACGATAGAAGACGACCTCTTTGCACCAGTCTGCATTGTAAATGTGCTTTATTCTCTACAAGTTGTTCAGAAAATAACTGAGAAGAGACTATAAGCTATGATAGCATGGGCAGATATAGGAAATAATTATCGAACCGAATTTAGCACCCTTCAGGGTGCTTGCAGTTGTTAGCCACGTCCTTTAGGGCGTGGTTAAGGAGCGCGGCCCTGCTCTCATAGGCGAGACGCCCAGGCTACGAATGGAGCATCCCCGACAAGATCACCGCTGCATCGTGTACGTACATGGCGCAACGGGTGTGGTGCAGGTCTTGCTCGAGGGCTTGCTGGCGGCCTTCCGGGGTGCTCAGCTCTACTCCCAGCAGGTTCCGGCAATTGATCTCGCCGCGCATTTTGCGGAACTTTTCGATGAACATCGCTGCGGGGGCGTAGCTCTCGGTCTTTTTTGCCGGGTCGGTAACCGATGCCGCGCCATAGTGTTGGCCAATCACCAGCAGACCGCCAGTCACCGCGCCACACGCTTCACCACAACGTCCCATACCGCCACCCAAGGCCACGGCTAGTTGCAGGCATTGCTCCCGCGACAGTCCCAGTGTTGGGGCAAAAGCGGCAAAAACCGCCTGCGAGCAGTTATATCCTTCGGCGAAGAGCCTATCCGCCATTTCAACTTCCGTCATAAATCCACCTTCCGCACCAAGTTGATGATCCACACGTAGCGCTATTATATCATTTTGGAGGTGGAAGTTGCTCGCATGAAATTTTTTTTAGATTTCCATTTTTCCATGGTGAATCCTGGCATAACTGTGGAATATAGACATTGGTGGGGAAGAGAAGAGTCATTCCGGAGTGACGAAAGCGTTTCCCATACATTAAAGAAAACGAAGGAGTCCAACCATGAAACAGTTTCTAACCTTACTGGCCGTAGGCGGCCTGCTCGTCCTGGCAACGGCAGCATTTGCTGTCAACGACACCGCGACATCAGCATTCGGCACCAATGTGAATGAGATTGCCGTGCTGGATATCTTCGGAATCGCGGGTGACCTGACCCTGGTAGCACCGACAACTGGCGGAGCAGCAATTGCGGCCGTTACTAGCGCAACGACCTATGCACAGTACACGTCAGTAATTGACACCGGCAAGACGCGTATTCTCGATGCAAAGATCACAGCCGGAACGATCGCTGCTGGCACCACGCTTAAATTGACGGCCGGCACGCCCAACGTTTCTGGTGACGGGAATCTCGGCACCGCAGCAAGCCAGGTGACGGTGACCGATACTGCGGCCAACATTGTTACTAATATTGGCAGTTGCGCAACCGGAACTGGAGGCACCGCTGGAGTTAATCTCAACTATGAACTGAGTGTCTCAGCTATCGGTTCGTTGATTAAAACGGTAGCGAACGAGATTACCGTGACCTTCACTCTCAATGATGGTGCGTAATCACCAGACATCTGCGCCCGTCGCGCTTAAATGGGTGGGGTTGCAATAATGCACCCCCACCCGTTCTAATTGGAGAGGCCGATGAAAACCACATCCTGCATTATATGTATTATCCGCACAGTATGCATTTTGATATACGGAGCTGTTTGTACAATATTACCCGCAGGTGCAGCAATTGAGATTACCTCCATCGGCAGTTGGTCACGCCCCATCACCGCTTCAGATCTGCTTGGGGCTGGAGGCAGCGCTCTCACCTCGACATATGAAAGCGCCAGTAACCAGGTAGTCCTCTCCGTTACTGGCACCACCGGAAATTCCGCTGGCTGGCGCATCGATATCCACCGCACAGACAGCACCTGGGACAATCGTCTCACCTTCTCGCTGAAGCGGACAGGTGACGGCCTGGGCGGTGGGTCTATCCTGGGCGGTACGTCATACCAGCCATTGGGCGTCACCAGCTCGACATTCTTTACCGGTACCGGCGACCGGGCGGGTATCCCTCTTCAATTAAAATTTAGCGGTGTATCGGTACTGATACCAGCTAATTCCTATGCGACGGAAATCACATTTACGGTGGTAGAATTATGAAAACAACGAACTTACTTGCTAATATACTACTCTGCAGTCTGTGCCTGCTGGGGTTGCCGCAGTTGGCTGCTGCCGGCGGCGTGAATGTGCTGGATGGCCTTACCCGGTCGGCTTCACTAAATAGTGGTGAGAAGTCCGAAGGGAAGATCACCTTGCAGAACACCCAGGAGGTGGCGCAGGAGGTAAAGGTCTTTGCCACGGATTATCAACGTAATGCCAACGGTGAGAGCTCCTACGGTGAAGCGGGCAGCACCCCGCGTTCCAATTCCAACTGGATCACCTTCACCCCGCATCAAGTGATAATTCCTGCAAAAAGTACCTTTATCGTATACTATACCATCCAGGTGCCGACGGATCCCCTGCTGGTGGGTACTTACTGGAGTGTCTTGATGGTTGAACCTGTTTCCAAAGCCAGCCTAGAACCGCCGAAAGTGGAGAAAGACAAAATAAAACTGGGCATCACCACCATTTCGCGTTATGCGATACAGATGATCACAGATATCGGCGCCACCGGGAAACGAGCTATCAAATTCTCGAAAAAAGATTTGCTGGTACAGGATAAATCGCGGACATATCAGGTGGACATTGAGAATACCGGTGAACGATCATTGACGCCAACTCTCTGGATCGAACTCTATGACACTGAAGGAGTCTCGCAGGGGCGCATTGATGGCAATCGCTGGCGTATCTATCCCGGCGGCTCGGCACGTTTCAATATTGACCTGACAAAAATTCCTGTTGGTGTCTACACTGGCTTGCTGGTAGCGGACAACGGCGATGAGTACATCTTCGGTACCCAGGTAAAGCTGGATATCAAAGCGATAGAAGAACCCCAAATTAAAGTAATCGATAAGCCAGCTGAGGTTACTGGAAATGTGGTACCGTAAGAATACCCTCTATCGCTGCTATCTGCTCCTCGGCATAATTGCACTGGTAGCATTATGGATGCCCCCGGCAGCTGCTGCGGGCAAAGGGCAAGGTATCCAGGCGTTGGCGATCACCCCCGAATTGCTCACCGCCGCCCCGGGGAGTATCATCAGCCTGCGTTTCCGCGTCACCAATAGTACGCCGACGGAGGAGGAATGTATTGAGACTATCACCTTGCCGCCGGGCTGGCAGACGATAATTCCCCCGATGCCCTATTCCCTTGCCTCCTTGGAATCTACCGTGCGTATAGTAGCGTTGCAGGTACCCCAGGATGCCCCCGCGGGCAAGTATCAGATTTCCTATCGCGTCGCGAGTCAAGGCAATCCGGCGCTGCAGGATTTTGATTCTACCAGTGTGGTGGTGCCTGCGGTCAGCAGATGGGCGTTGCTGCTGGCTGACAAGCCAGAGAGTGTGATCGCCGGGCAGAGTTACCAGGCAATAGTTCGCATCATCAACCGAGGGAATAGCGAAGCGGTCACCGTCCTCACCGCCGAAGAAACACAGCAACACACCACGCTCCCCGCCGAACCCGGCACGATGACCATAGGTGCGGGCGCAGGCCAGTCCGTCACCATCACGGTGCCAACTGATGCAAAGCTACTGCGGTCAGGCACCCAGCGTATCCTCATTAAAGCCTCCGTTGGCAAAGAGGTGGTCGCGACCTTAAATATCAACGTCAATATCCTCGTCCGTGCCACTGCCGAGAATAGTAGCTATAATATGCTGCAGACCGACCTGACACTGCGCCTGAGTGGGGACGATAACGGTTCCGGGTTGCAGACCACCTGGAAGGGTGCTGGTGCGTTGGACGATGCCGGTTCCCGGAATATAGACTTCCTGTTGCAGCTCCCCGATTCCCGTAATAGTGGCACCTTCGGCCTGCCAGATGAATTCCACCTGGCATATAACACGCGTGATACAAATATCAAACTGGGCGACCAGTCAGTCGCGGGATCATTACTGACCGATTATTCGCATTATGGACGTGGAATCGGGATCGAGCATCAAGACGACGTGGCAGGAAACGATATGGGCGCATATTATATTGGCGATCGCTGGGGCAAAACCGGCCAAAAGACCGCCGGCGCTTACTTCCGCCATAACTTTCAGCCCGGAACCTGGGTGAGAGGTAATTACGTCAGCAGTTCGGGTAGTGAGACTAATAATAGCCAGCAAGTAACAGACAAAGAGCTGTGGAGCGTAGAAGCAGCAGCCACGCTGGCCCGCGGGCAAATGGGCGTGCAAATGGAATTCGCCGGTAGTAGTGCGGCGGATGCCGTGAAACCGGCAAATACCGCCTATCATCTGGAAGTGAACGGTTTGACCGGAGATAAGGGGCGGTATGTGGTAAATCGTACCCACGCAGGCGCCGACTTTACCGGCAATTATCATGATAGCGACTATACCAGGGCTGCGTATAACTATGCCGTGACACCCCAATTAAGCGCCAACATCGCCTACGCCAGCTGGCAGGAAAATCTGGAACAACGGCTGCCACGCACCGATGCCCCCCGTGAGCAACTGCTGCAAGCAAGTCTGCAATGGCGGTTGCCCGCGGCATGGAACCTGGGGATAGGAATTGATAGTGCGCAACGGAGCGATCGGCTCCTACCGGTGGATTTCGATACTACTACACAAGACCTCTTTCTGCGAGTTGGGCACTCCAATGCGGATATGAGTTGGGATACTGAATTTCGCCTCAATCGCCAGCAGGATCAGCTGACGCATCTGCAGACGACCGCGCAGGAATACCGGCTGAACGGCAGCTATCGAATATCTCCCGAACAATTCGTCACCCTGTATGGTGGCTATAGCTCACACGCGCAGGAGTCTCATTTGCTGGGATCCAACCAGTTCGTTGGCGCAGCGATCAATTGGACGCCCTCGGCGCGGATGAGCCTGATGGGCTACATGAATGCCAATTTTACCAACAGTGGCACGTGGAACCAGCAACTGGCGATCTCTGGTCGCTACTCACTGCCCGACCAAAGCACTATTAGCCTGCAAGTGGTGCGCGGTAGTAGCGCCAGTGGCTTTGTCGCCACCAACACCTCATATGTGCTTTCATACACCATCCCATTTGGCATCCCGCTCAGCAAACGAAAAAAAGCGGGGGCGATCCGCGGGCGGGTCTTTGATGCAACACTTCCGAACAAACCGGGGTTGGCGAATGTGGTACTTTCACTGAATGGCGCTGGTGCGGTAACCAATGCCGATGGGGAATTTGTCTTCTCCGCACTTCCGCCGGGTCAGTATACCTTGAATGTGGATCGCAAGTCGATTGGCTTGCAGCGGATCACCGAGAAGCCGGTACCGATAGTGCTGACTATAACCGGGAGGGAAACAAATACCGTGGACATCGGCGTCATCAGTGGCGCCAGCCTGGTAGGTGCCGTACTGATGCTCAACAAAAACCCGAAAGTTTCTGCAGGTTCAAATACTGCCACCGCCACGCGGGATGGGGAACTCGTAGTACAGGGAGACCCGAATCTGATCTCACATTCCTCTTCCGGTAAATCAGCCTCCTCCACGTCGCTCCCCGAGGCATTAATGCCTCCGCAGATGCGGATAGACCGGCAAAATGGCGCAACTGGCCTGGGGAATATACTGGTGGAGCTCACCGACGGGACAACCGTGTTACGCAGATTGACCGATGCCACCGGCAGATTCCTTTTTGAAAGTCTGCATCCGGGACTCTGGCATCTGAAGGCGTATGGACAAAACATGCCATCCTATCACTACCTGGAACAAGCCGACTTCGAGGTAACCCTGCTGGGTGATACCCAGGCCGTCGCCTACATCCGCGTCCTACCAACTGTGCGCAGTATCATCATGATTCCGTAAACGTTTTACCCTGGACAGCTGCTACTACTTCACCCGCCGTGCCACCGTGTCCGCGTGCGCCGCCAGTCCCTCGTGGGTGGCCAGGGTGGCGATGGTGGGGCGGTTCTCGCGTAGCCATTCGGGGGTGGCCTGCACCAGGCTGCTGCGCTTGAGGAAGTCGGTGACGCCCAGGCCGCTGCTGAAGCGGGCGGTGCGTCCGGTGGGCAATATGTGGCTGGGGCCGGCCAGGTAGTCGCCCACTGGCACGGGGGTGTAGGCACCCATTAATATTGAGCCGGCGTGCTTGATGAGCGGCAGCAGGCCTTCGGGGTTGGCCACCGCCAGCTCCAGGTGCTCGGCGGCCAGCACGTTGGCCATCTCCGCCGCTTCCGCCAGGTCGCGGGTGAGCACTAGCGCGCCGCGCTCGCGCAGCGATACCTCCAGATATTTGGCCCGGGGCGAGGCGGCCAGTTGCGCGGCGATCTCCACCTTCACTGCCTCCAGATAGTCGGCATCGGGGGAGATGAGCACGCTCTGCGAGTCCTCGCCGTGCTCGCTCTGGCTCAGCAGGTCGGCGGCCACCCAGTCGGCGGGCACGCTGCCATCGGCGATGATCACCACTTCGCTGGGGCCGTATAAACCATCAATGCCCACTTCACCGTAGAGTGCCTTCTTCGCCAGCGAGCCGTACATGCTGGTGGGGCCGACTATCTTGTCCACTTTCGGGAAGGTGGGCGTGCCAAAGGCCAGCGCCGCCAACGCCCAGGCGCTGCCCAGCTTGTATATCTCGGTGATGCCCAGCAGGTGCGCCGCCACCAGTACCCCGGCGGGCATGGTGCCATCGCGCAGTGAGGGGCCGACAACGACGATGCGCGGCACCCCCGCCACCAGTGCGGGCACCACGCTCATCAGCAACGAGGAGGGGATGCTGGCCTTGCCGGTGGGCACGTAGCAGGCGACGCTCTCCACGGGGGTGTGGCGCTGGCCCACGCGCAGCCCCCACTCGATCTCCTCGAAGAAATTCTCCGGCAACTGCCGCTGGTGGAACTGCCGGATATGCTCCGCCGCCACCGTCATTGCCGTCATCAGCTCTGCATCCACCTCGGACAGCGCCGCAGAAAATTCCGCCTCCGTCACCTTCAACAGTGGCAGGGTGGCCTCCGGCCAGTCGAACTTGCGCACATATTCCAGCACCGCCGCATCGCCCTCGGCGCGCACACGTGCCACTATCTCATCCACGGCAGCCTGCTTACGCGCCACGTCCGCCGCCGCCGGCGACAACGCCGCATCAATCTGCCCCAGAGAAACCAATTCCGTGCTGAATTCGCGCAACTTCCACCCCCTGTGAATACTACTGGAGTTTACCACTGGCGGTGAATGAGCGTCAATCAGGCTGTAGCGTTTATTGCAGATAGACAGATGATGCCAGAGGTGAAATAATTGGAAGTTTGAGGATTTTTTGATGAGAAGAGCGGATAAGCAAATCACTGATATGGCGGAGATTATGGCGATTATCGGGCGCACTCCGGTGTGCCATTTGGGGCTGTGCGATGGTGGGTTGCCCTATGTGGTGCCGATGAATTTCGGCATGGTGGGCGAGAAGCTCTATCTGCATTGCGCCACCGCGGGACGCAAACTTGAGACCATCCGCACCAACCCGGAAGTGTGCGTGGAATTCGCTATTGATGTAGAGCTTGTTCACGGCGCAACATCCTGCAACTGCAGCGC
>JBBRXO010000033.1:0-24342 GCA_038248345.1 Armatimonadota bacterium
CCGTATCGAGGGCACATGCCACGTGCCCCTACAAAACCTCTGCAAGTAGTTCAGAATGCCAAAAAAAAGCCGCTCCGAGAAGATATCTCGGAGCGGCTTTACTACTGGTGACTATGGTACGGGCATTGGCGCAGGCTGGGCTTCCCCACCTGGATCCATGCCGGGATCACCCGGTTCGCCCATTCCAGGCCCACCGGCCGGGGGCGGCACGGGGGGGAGGGGATTGATGGGGATGGCTTCTTTGCCATCGTACGGCGCCACGGTGACGGTCTTCATCTTGTCGCCTTTTTTTACTTCCTTCACTATGTCCAGGCCATTCTTCACCCAACCGAAAACGGCATACTGGTTGTCGAGTTCCGGCACATCAGAGAAGGTGATGTAGAATTGGCTGCCGGCCGAGTTCGGATCCTGTGAGCGTGCCATGGAGATTGCGCCGGCGCGGTGGCCCAGCTCTGGAGAAAGCTCCAGGTTGATGCTGTACCCCGGACCGCCGGAGCCATCGCCCTTCGGGTCTCCGCCTTGGATGAGCTGGAAGCCCGCGGCATCTTCCACTCGATGGAAGGTGAGGCCGTTATAGAATTTCTGGTTGATGAGATTGATGAAGTTGGCGACGGTGCGCGGTACTAAAGCGCCTTCCAACACCAGTTCGATAATTTTGCCGTTTTCCATGGTGATGGTGGCCAGGTAGCGTCCCTGTGCCTTCACGGCGTTCACTTCGCTCAATTTCGGCCCAGACTTCAATGTGGGTTTCACAGGGGTGAGAATCGGGCAGGCTTCTTTGCCTTTGTAATTCTCAACCGTGACACTCTGCATGACGCTATCTTTTTTAATGGCGTCAACAGTTTCCATGCCGCTCTTCACCCAGCCAAAGACAGAGAAGATGCCATCTAGCTGCATCATATTGGTGCGCATGATGACAAACTGGCTGCTGCCGCTGTCGCTCTCCTGCTTGTGATACATTAACAGGGCACCCGTCTTCATGCTCAAATAGGGGCTTACTTCCAGATTGAGCAAATAGCCAGCGTTGCCGCTGCCGTCGCCGCTCGGGTCGCCGCCCTGTACAAGCTTCACATTGGGTTCGTCAATGACTTCATTAAAGGTCAGTCCGTCGTAGAAGTTCTCTTTGGCCAGATTGACAAAGTTCGCTACGGTGTAGGGAACCATGCCACCTTCGAGCACTAACTCAATTGGCTTCGTTTTGGCATCAGCCATAGTGATGGTAACAAGGTAGCGCCCCTGCTTTTGCACAGCCTTTACCTGGTCAGCCGTCGGCGGTGCGGCGGCACAGAAGGCGAAGACCGGTGCCAGCACCAGCGCCGCCAAGAAAAGTGAACGTAATTTCATCGTTGTATGTCCTTCCTTATGTCAGATTTTACCCGTCCTATTCGGGTTGTGCATAGATTATCGAAAGTATACCCGCCACACGCAATGGTGTCTAGCGGATTTAGCAAACAAACAACAATTTTTTCTCGATGAGGTAAGAACGATTAGCTCATTGATTCCTACGGAAATAGTTCCAAGTTCCAAGGCCTATGCCATAGATACGCTATCAGATTATCAATACCGATTCTTTTGAATGTTTTATAACCCGAAACTTGGAACTTGGAACTAATCTATGGTATGTTATAGGCAATCAATTTCGATCAGTTTTTAAGGAGTTGCACGGTGAGTACACAGGAGCTTTCGACTAGCTATGAGCCACGTGAGGTGGAGGAGAAATGGGCGGCGGCGTGGGCCGCGGGTGGGTATTTCCATGCCAAGGTGACGCCAGGGAAACCGGCGTACTGCATCACTATCCCCCCGCCGAACGTCACCGGTGAGTTGCATCTGGGGCACGCGCTGCAGCACGCTATCCACGACGCCATTATCCGCTACCACCGTATGCTGGGCAAGGAGACGCTCTGCGTCCCCGGCACTGACCATGCGGGCATTGCCACGCAGATGAAAGTGGAGCAGCAACTGGCGACCGAGGGGCTGACCAAATACGACCTGGGGCGCGAGAAGTTCCTTGAGCGCATGTGGGATTGGAAAGAGCATTACGGCGGTACCATCCTCGGGCAGCTGCGTCGTTTCGGGGCCTCCTATGACTGGGACCGCGAGCGTTTTACCCTGGATGCTGGCTACACCAAGGCGGTGCGCCACTCCTTCGCGCATCTGTACAATAAGGGTTTGATCTACCGCGGCACGCGCATCATCAACTGGTGCCCCGGCTGTGAGACGGCGATCAGCGACCTGGAAGTAGAGCACGAGGAGCGTGCCAGCCACCTGTGGCATCTGCGCTACCCTCTTGCCGAGGGCGAGGGTAGCCTCGTCGTCGCCACCACGCGCCCGGAGACGATGCTGGGTGATACCGCCGTGGCTGTTAACCCCGCAGACCCACGCTATACCGAGCTAGTGGGCAAGTTCATCCGCCTGCCGTTGCTGGGTCGTCTCATCCCCATCGTCGCCGACGATTTTGTCGATCCCGCCTTCGGCACTGGCGCGGTGAAGGTGACGCCGGCGCATGACCCCAATGATGCCGAAATTGGCCGCCGCCACAACCTCGATTCCCCCATAGTAATCGGCAAAAATGGCGCCATGACAGAGTTAGCCGGGGACTTCGCCGGGCTGGATCGCGACGAAGCCCGCGTGGCCGTGTTGCGTGCAATGGAAGAGCTGGGACTACTGGTGAAGATAGACGACCACACGCATAACGTCGGCTCCTGCGCCCGTTGCACCAGTATCATCGAGCCGTTGCTCTCCGAGCAATGGTTTGTGAATATGCAGCCGCTGGCCGCGCACGTGCTGTCCGCTATCCGCGAAGGCAAGGTAACCTACCAGCCGGAGCGATTTGCCCGCACCAGCGAGGAGTGGCTAGAAAATATCCGTGACTGGTGCATTTCGCGCCAGCTCTGGTGGGGGCACCGCATACCGGTCTACACCTGTGTCACCTGCAACCACGAGTTCAGCACTCCCGAAGAGCCGACCGCCTGCCCGAAGTGCGCCAGCACCGAGTTGACGCAGGACGAGAACGTGCTGGATACCTGGTTCTCCTCGGCACTGTGGCCATTTGCCGTACTAGGATGGCCGGAGAAGACGCCGGAGCTGGAATACTTCTACCCTACCGACCTGATGATCACCGGGCGCGATATCCTCAATCTGTGGGTGGGCCGCATGATCTTCAGCAGTATGGAATACCTGCCGGAAAAACCGGTACAGGGGATACCCTTCCGCCGCGTCTATGTACACCCGACGGTGCAGAACTACGAGGGCAAACGCATGAGCAAATCCCTCGGCACCGGCGTGGACCCGCTGGAGCTGATGGACAAATACGGCACCGACGCCACCCGCTATGGCCTGTGCGGCATGGCCACCGCCACGCAGGATGTGCGCCTGCAGGAGGCACATGAGCCGGGCTGGAGCAAAGATACCCCGGCAATAGGCCGCACCTTCCCCACCTTCGTCCAAGGGCGCAACTTTGCCAATAAAATCTGGAACGCCAGCCGCTTCGCGTTGATGAACCTGAAGGAGGACACGGTGGCGGAAGCACGACCAGCGTCGCTGGCCGACCGCTGGATCCTCTCGCGCTACCAGTTCGCCGCCGCCGCCGTCACCGAGGCGTTGGAAAACTACCGCCTCGACCAGGCCACCGGCGCACTGTATGACTTCTTCTGGAACGAGCTCTGCGACTGGTATCTGGAGATGGCCAAGCCCGCGCTGCGCGCAGATGACGCCGCCGCCGATGCCGCCCGTAGCACGCTAGCCTATGTGCTGGAGAACACGCTGCGCCTGCTGCACCCCTTCATGCCCTTCATCACCGAGGAGATCTGGCAGCAGCTCCCCCACGCCGCCGGGGCGCAGGAGAGCCTGATGATTACCGCCTGGCCGGTAGACGCCCCCGAGTTGCGCAATGCGGAGGCGGAGACGCAAGTGGCCTACCTGATGGAGGCGATAATCGCCGTGCGCAAACTGCGCGCCGACCAGGGCGTCACCCCGGGGCAGAAGGTGGACATCAGCATCCACGCCGCCAACCACGAGGCACGCGCGATCCTGGAGGAGAACGCCGCGGTACTGCTGACCATGGTGCGCGGCGAGCAACTGCTCTTCACCCCCGAGGCCGACAACGCCGGCGAGCATATCTTCTGGCAGGAGACCCCGGTGACGCTGGCCATCAGCCGCGAGGCAACCCCCGAGGAGAAGGCGAAAGAGCTGGAGAAAATTACCCGCGACCTGGCCAAGCTGACGAGTGACATCGACAAAACCACCGCCCGCCTGAACACCCCCAGCTTCGTCGAGCGCGCCCCCGCCGAAGTAGTAACCAAAAACCGCGCCGACATCGCCGAGTGGGAGCACCGCAGAGAGGCGCTGCTGGCACGACAGGTGGCGCTGGGGGAATAAGCTGGGAACCACTATCGCCACCCCCTGAAGGAGGTGGCTAACAACGGCAAGCACGCTAAAGCGCGCTCTGGGATCTGACTGAAAACAATAAAATTTACTGATGGGTATATTTTGATGTCAAATCATTCATATCACGATATTAATTTGTATATTACCTGGCATATTTTTCATGAATTGCCTATGACTCCTGAAGTGGAAGAAACGGTACACAATGCGATAGTTGAAAAATGTCGCATGACAGAAGGCGTCTTTCTTCATGAAGTTGGAGGAACGGAGACGCATGTACATATAGCTGTCAGTATTGACTCGAAAGTACTCATCAGCAATCTAATTGGGGAAATTAAAGGTTCAGTTTCACACGAAGTGAACTCTACATTTATGACTCATCCAGTAAACTGGAAACGTGGATACGGTGTAGTAAGCTTTGGGAAACAGGATCTAATATTTGTACTTGCCTATATAAAAAATCAGAAAATCCATCACCAACGTGGTACAATATCACTAAAGCTTGAACAGACGGAAGATGATTAGCAATAGCGCGCTTCAGCGTGCTTGCCGTTGTTAGCCACCTCCTTCAGGGGGTGGATAATAGCGTAAACAAATAAAAGGAGACCACCATGCCCAAGCAGATGCTTGCCGAGATAACTGATGGGGCCATCGTGCATACGCTGGCTTTTTTGAAACAGAAGAAGCTGATCCCTTATAAGGGGAAGCCGGGGGCGTTTCTGGCGTTGTCGCTGGCGGATCGCACCGGGATATTGGAGGCGAAGGTCTTTGATGGGGCGGAGGAGGTCGCTGGTGGACTGAATGAGGGCGATATCGTCAACGTGAGTGGGCGCGCCTCGGTTTACCAGGGGACGCTGGGGATCATCCTCGATAATATCACCGTGTGGGGCGGTGAGGTGGATAAGGCCGACTTCATGCGCGCCTACCCCGGTGATGTGAATGAGCTGATCGCCAGCTTCGAGAAGTTACTCGCCTCGGTCACTGACCCCGATCTGGCGGCGATCCTGGGGGGGATCTTCGCCGACAAAGACACCCTTGCCAAATATTTCGACGCCCCCGCCGCCATGCGCGTACACGGGGCCTACATCCACGGCCTGCTGGAGCACGTGGTGCGCCAGGCGGAGCTGGCAGAGACCGCCTGCCGCCTCTACCCGCTGGCCAACCGCGACCTCGTCATCGCCGGGGTGCTGCTGCACGACATCGGCAAACTCTGGGAGTTCGCCTGGGATTTGAGCGTCACCTACACCACGCCGGGTAAACTCCTCGGCCACGCCGTCATCGCCGACCGCCTCATTTGCGAAACCGGGCGCGAGCTGGGCGTGAACGAAGAGAAAGCGCTGCAACTGCGCCACCTGATCCTAAGCCACCACGGCACGCACGACTTCGGCGCGGTAGTCCTCCCGCAAATGCTCGAAGCCGTCATATTGCACAGCGTCGACAACCTGGAAGCCAAAGCCAACCGCTGTCAGGAACTGCTGGCCAACGGCACCGGCGAATGGACGGAATTCGATAATATCGAGAAGCATCAATGGTATCGGGGGGTGTAGGTTTTTAGGTCTGTAGGTCTGTAGGTCTGTAGGTCTGGAAAACTGTTGGCTTTCTGTTTGTACATTTTTCACGATGATACAAAAACATCACAATCAGTAAAAAGGATATTGTCCCTGTTGTCACGAATTAGATATATGGACAGGCGCTCCCTCCTGCGTGGTGGGTTGAGGTGCGTCAGGGGTGAGGGCCGTAGGCCGCCTCGGGGGTGAATAAAATTGGCTGATTCCCAAATGCAAAATCATGCTCCAGCGTTGGAAAAAATCCTAGAGCGTAGTCGCCTGAACAATGGCATGGTGACCTATGACGAGATTAATGAGATCCTCGCGGGGGAGGATGTGGACGAACATGCTGCGGAAGATATTCTGGAGCTTGTTACGGCTGAAGGTATACAGGTTGTTGAGAAGATACCCGATTTAGTAGAACAACCGCGCCCGGTCACCGCCCCTACCGGGCAGTTGGAATTGCCGGATGAAGAGGTCCCCTCTACTGAAGGTATCCCACCGGACGACTCGGTACGTATGTATCTGCGCGAGATCGGGCGCGTGCCGTTGCTCTCCCCTAAAGAAGAGATTGAGTTCGCCAAATCGCTGGAGAAGTCCAATCTGCTGCTGAAATTGCAGCATGTTTGGAACTACTGCACTGACGCACTGCATTTCGAGCCTTCGGTCGGTTCCATTGAGACGGCAGTTGAGCGGGCGGGCGATCATATTTTGCATGAGACGATGGATATCCTTGATGACTCCATCAAGCGTCTGGTGCCGGAGACCTCTATTAAGAATAAACAGCTGGAGGAGATGCACGATTATTTCGTCAACTACCTCACCCAGCGGGTGAAAGATATCCGCACACGCCGCGAGACGTTGACACGCGACATGCTGAATGTTGATCAACTGGCAAAAACGAAGAAAGAATACGAAGCGCGGGAGAAACTATTCCAGACGCTACTTGATAGCCTAAGCATAGAGAAAACCTGCGAATACCTCTTCCTGCGACGCGTATGGGAGGAATTTCGCTCGGAAAGTCGTGGCGAAGAAGAGGAGCTACCGGAAGAAGAAGCTTCGCAGTTGCGCTCACGTTATGATGCTATCACCATTCTGGAAAAGAGCGAAGCCGAGATAATCTCGGCTCTCCGTGTGGGAAAAGTCTATCATAAGAAACGCGAAGAAGGCATCCGCCCGGTACCCGCTGCTCTGGTGCAGGCGGAGGCGGGTGTGGACGCTGACGAAGCGGCGATTTTGACGATTATCCAGTGGACGCAACGCACCATGACACGCGGCGAGAGCGCCAAAAAGCGCCTCACCGAAGCGAACCTCCGCCTGGTGGTGAGTATTGCCAAGAAATACAGCGGACGCGGCATGTCCTTCCTCGACCTGATTCAAGAAGGTAACATCGGCCTTATCCGTGCAGTAGAGAAGTTCGACTATCGGAAGAAATTCAAATTCAGCACCTATGCTACCTGGTGGATTCGCCAGGCGATCACTCGTGCCATCGCCGATCAGGGACGAACCATCCGTATCCCGGTACACATGGTAGAGACGATTAACAAGCTCATCAAAGTATCACGCCAACTGGTGCAGGATCTGGGCCGCGAGCCAATACTGGAAGAGATTGCCGAAGAGATGGATGGCCCCTTCGCCAATGCGGATGAAAAGGCGAAATCCGTACATCGCATGGGAGAAATCTTCAAGATCGCCCCCGAACCGCTCTCGCTGGAGACACCGATTGGCGAAGAGGACAACAGCCACCTGGGCGACTTCATCGAGGATCAGGACGCCGTCTCCCCCGCAGACGCCGCCACCATTCTGGTGCTGCGCGAGCAACTGGAGGCGGTACTCAACACTCTCACAGCTCGCGAGCGAGACGTGCTCAAGCTGCGCTTCGGCTTGGATGACGGCTACGCCCGTACATTGGAGGAAGTCGGCCATATCTTCGAGGTAACGCGCGAGCGCATCCGCCAGATCGAAGCCAAAGCGCTGAAGAAACTGCGCGCCAACAAAAAACGGCAGTTACTGCGCGATTTTATCGATTAAAAGGAACCTCGGGGAAAGAAAATGTTCATCAGAAATTATCAAACCCGGCGCAGAGAAGTTGACGACATTATTACAAGATTTTGACCTCGGGGAGGCGCACTTTAGAGAGTTGTTGGGATGAAGATAGGGATTATCGTTCAAGGTACAACAGACAAGGCTTTTCGAACAGGATTACGCAATCGCTGGTGTGAGGGCGCCGAAATTGAGACATTGGGATTTCGGGGGGCGAAATTAAAACCCCGCCAATACCCGCAAGCGTGTAAAGAAGGACGAGTGAAAGGATGTAACGTCATCATTATTCTCACCGATACCGATAATAATGAGCTGGGCGAAGTACTAAAAGCCGAAAAGAGATATATCCCTGATGAAATGCAGAATATTGTTATTCTAGGTGTTACGGAGAGAAATATTGAATGCTGGATTTGCGCTGATGCGGATTATGTAGCGGGTAACTATCCATGCAACGTAAAAGACCTCCGCGTGAATGACCCCCAAATGTCATTTCAGACTGCAATAAAGATAACACGCGACGATAAGAAAGAGGATGAAATTGCCGACCTCGTTGGCAATTACCCATCATTACGGCCGATGCTGAAGATGCCATCCTTCAAACGTTTCTACAACGAAACAAGGGCCTTTGCACAGCAAAATGGTTGCAAAATACCTAATGAGCTGGATTAAATAGACTGATCGGAGACCAAAATGACCAAATATCAACCAAACATTTCAGGTAAATATGCCGTCGGCGTGGATCTGGGCGGGACAAATGTCCGCGCGGCGGTGATTGATATCAACGGCAAAATATTAGGCGACAAACAGGCTGACGCCAAAGCTGCCGAGGGATTGGCCGTCACGCAGGGGCAGATTATCGGTGTTATTGAGGCGGCGATAACCAGTGCGGGCGTGGCGCACGAGGATATTATCGGCATCGGCATGGGCGTGCCGGGGCGGCATAATTCCGCCGAAGGTATCGTTATCTTCTCCCCTAACTTCAAAGATTGGGTGAACGTACAGCTGTTGGAGCCTATCGCCGAGCATTTCGGCGTTGCCTGCTTTATGCGTAACGATGTAAAGACTGCCAGCCTGGGCGAGTACCGCTGGGGTGCGGGTGCGGGCAAGGACTGGGTGGTGATGATCACGCTGGGCACCGGCATCGGTGGCAGTCTGATCGCCAATGGTAACCTGATGTTGGGCAGCGGCGAGGGTTTCGCAGAAGTAGGCCATATGACTGTGGCCCCGAATGGACGTCTATGCAATTGCGGCAACCACGGTTGCTGGGAAGCAATGGCCGGTCGTGATGCTATCATCGAACGCGCATTGCAGAAATTGCAGACCGGGCGTGCCAGTTTGCTGGGTGAGCTGGTGGAGTATGACCTGAATATAATTACCCCGGCGAAGATATCTGAGGCAGCCAATGACGGCGACGCGTTGGCGAAGGAAGTGCTGGAAGAGACTGCCATGTGGGTGGGTATTGGGGTGGCCAATCTCATACAGCTCTATAATCCGCAGGTATTGATCATCGGCGGTGGCATCGCTAATGCGGGCGACATGCTCTTTAGCGCTATCCAGCGCACGGTGAACTGGCGCGCCAAAATGGTGGGAAGAACCACTGTTGAAATCGTACCTGCCGCCTTAGGCGGCAATGCAGGTGTCACCGGCGGCGCTGTGCTTGTATTTGCTGCAGCAGGCAGATGATTACCCGAAACGAAATGCCAGAAACATTGCGGGTGAAACTCCGTGCGCTCACTGCTCAATACCTGACAGGAGCACGTGGGGCACATCAGTATGATCATACGCTGCGCGTGGTGGCCAACGCGCGCACGTTGGCGAAACATTACCCGGAGATTGATGTAGAATTGCTGGAAGCTGCCGCCTGGCTGCATGACGTCGGGCGTGGTGTGCTGCGTAAAAAAGGCCAGGGGCACGCAGTGGCTTCCGCTAAGTTGGCAAAAATCAACGGCCCCGAGTTGGGCTTCACCGGGACGCGCCTGAAAACACTCTGCAATGCTATAGCCAACCATTCTTTCTCTGCCAAGCGTCTGCCGGACAGCCTAGAGGGCAAGATATTGCAGGATGCAGATCGCCTCGACGCGCTGGGCGCAATAGGGATTGCCCGCACCTTCGCAGAGGGCTATAACCGCGAAACATATCATTTAACTGACCCATTTGCAGCGAATCGTCCTCTTAACGATGACCGCTATACCGTGGATCATTTCTACGCTAAACTGCTCACACTTGCCACCACCCTGCATACCAAGGAAGCGAAAACCATGGCACAACGCCGCGTCCGCTTCCTGCACCGCTTTCTGGCGGAGTTTGCCCGGGAATTGGCGGGGGAGTAGGGGACGTGTTTAATCGCTGGTTTCCAGCAGATTCTCCCCATTCGTTCATAAACGCGGTATAATAGCTATCATTATGGCCGAACAAAGCATATTAATCTGTTTCCCCTGCGGGGAGGCACCCGGATTACAGGCGGACGCGGCGCAATTGGCGCTGGGTCATGCCGAGTGTGGTAGCACGGTAACAGCGCTGGGGCCGCTGGGGCCGTGGCGATACGCATTGCGCCAGGCGGGTGTGACGGCTACTGAATTTGCCCTGCCTTGCTCAGAACGGAAAATCGCCGAAATTGTGAAGGAGATCGCACCGCAGATTATCCATGCATTTGGCGTGGAGACGGCGCAGTTATTGCTCCCCCAGGCGTTGCTCTCGGGCATACCGGGCGTTGTAACACTCGGGCACAATGATCTGGCGAAGATCAACCCTACCGTCTTCCGCACCGCCTCCGCAGTATTTGTTCCTTGCGAGTACCTGCGCGAACAAGTGTCACGTCGCCTGCCTTCGGTGCCGGTGGCTACTACTGGATATCTGGTACCGCCGACATCCGCGATCCCTACGCCCAATTATTTCCTCAGCGCCGAGCTGGGTGTGCCGGATGGCGCCCCACTGGTGTTGCTGGCCGACCAATTCAATGGTGCAGAGACAGAAGCAGCGCTGGAGTTGATCATCGCCGCGCCTATGCTGGCGGAACGGATTCCCCTGCTGAATATCATTATCGCCGGTGGCGGCTCACGTCTGGCGGAATTAGAAGAGCGTGCCAACGAGGTGAATAATCAACTGGGACGCCGTATAATTTTGCTTCCTGGTTATCGTGAGGATGTACCGCAATTGCTGGCGCTAGCCACGGTGGCCGTCGGCAGTGGGCGCTTTGCCGCGGAGGCGGTCGGCGCAGGTGTGGCGCTGGTGGCCGCGGGTGGTGCCGGCATGGTGGGCACCCTCACCGAGGACACGCAGAAAGCGGCGCGCTATACCTGTTGCGGGCAACATGGACGATTGAATAATGTGACGGCGCATGACCTGGCGCGCGAGATTATCGGCCTCTTTAATTACCCAGATTATCGTGCCACCTTCGCACGAGACAACCAGGCAAGTATGTTGGAAGAGGAAGAACGCGCCACCCGTGCCGCCCAATTGACCAGTTACTATCAGCAGGGCGCTCCTACCGGGGCCATCACACGCACACCACAACGCATTACTGCGCTCGTGCCTGACGATCTACGCGAGTTGCTCTTCACCCTGCCCGCACTGTCGGCACTGGTGAAACAGTTCCCCCTGGTACAACTTAAATTAATAGCCGCCCCCCGCCACGCCGATTTCCTCGACGCTATTGGGCTGGCGGAGCGTGTGCTGGCGAAGCCGGATGAATTTTTTGAATGGCCAGCCTTCCTCGGAGGATTATATAAACCGCGCGCAGACGCTGCACTCGTCTTTGGCAGCGACCTGGTAAGTGGATTACTCGCTGGGTATACCTGGGCCAAGCATCGCTATGGCTTCACTGATAACGGCGCAGGATTCCTCCTCACTGATCATTTACGTGCAGAGACCCTCATCTCTCCTGCCCGTGCGCAGGCGTTGGTACAGGCATTCGGGGTGGCTGAAGGTGCGCGTGTGCCGGTGCCAATACTGCCGCGGGCGGTCTGTGACGCTACCAAACGCACCTTGCTGGCGCGGGGGGTTATTGCCGGAGAATCATTGGTATTGCTCAGTCCCTTTGCCGCCCCTGCTTTGGCGTGGCCCATTACTTACTGGGAAGAGATTGCCAGCTCTTTGCTTACTGCCGGCGCCTGCGTGGTGGTATTGGAACCTGGGGAGATGCAGTTACCGGCGGGCACCCCGACCTTCAGCATCCCGACAGATACATTGGAGTTGGCCGTCTTACTCAACAATGCCAGCGTGGTCGTCGCCGCCGATTCTCCGGTACTGCACCTAGCGGATCTGCTGGAGGTACCGGCAGTGGGCATCTACGGCCCCACTAATCCAAACGAATGTTCACTCCCGACATCTTCTTCCGCCGACCGTCGTCCGCTCTGCCATGAGATTGACCGCCGCCCTTGCCCGGAAAATAGTTGTCTGCACGCTATCACGCCGGAAGAGGTACTGCAAGCTATCGGGGAGTTGGTACGGTTGTAGTTCTACATTAATTGTTGTATATTTTTTGCAGGTAACTACCTGCACCAGGGCGAAAATTTATATAATCAATATCCCCACGGGGATCATATGGAGGGAATAAAATGTCAGCTTTTTTAGATGTTACATCTGCCAATTTTGACGCAGAGGTTTTAAAGTCGGCGACACCGGTATTGGTGGACTTCTGGGCCGCATGGTGCGGACCATGCCGTGCGTTGTCGCCAGTGTTGGAGGCCGTGAGCGCTCAACTGGGCACAGCAGTGAAGATGGTTAAAATTAATGTCGATGACAGCCAGGCGTTAGCCGGGCAGTTCGGCGTACAGTCGATCCCCACGCTTATCCTCTTCAAAAACGGAGAGCAGGTAGACCGGATGGTCGGCGGCCGCTCACAGGCAGATCTGTTGAGCTGGCTGAAGAGCAAAATATAAGGAAATTCATGACCACAGAAATATATGACTTGGCCATTATAGGTGGCGGCCCCACCGGGCTAGCTGCCGCCATCTATGCAGCGCGCGCCAGTTTGCGCACGGTAGTATTGGAGCGCTTCCTGCCCGGCGGAATGGTTTCCAACACCATGACCGTGGAGAATTATCCGGGCATCCCCGAGATCAGCGGGGCGGAGCTGGGCGAACGTTTCCATGAACACGCGGTGAAATACGGCGCGGAGATACGTATTGCCGGGGTGAGCAGTATCATCCCCGGCAAGCCGTTCCACCTCACGTTGGAGGACGGCAGTACCTTGGAAGCACGTTCTGTGTTACTGGCCACCGGTGCGCACGCACGTCACCTGGATGTCCCTGGGGAAATGGAATACGCGGGTATGGGCGTCAGCTATTGCGCGGTATGTGATGGTTGGGCCTTTCGTGATAAAGACGTGGTTGTGCTGGGCGGCGGTGACAGCGCGGTGGAAGAAAGTCTTTACCTGGCACGTCTGGCGCGCTCGGTTACCATCGTTCACCGGCGTGATGCGTTGCGCGCGCAGAAGATTATCCAGGAGCGTGCGCTGGCCCACCCGAAGATATCCTTCCGCTGGAACAGCATCCTCACTGAGATTGTTGGCGTCGAAGAAGCGGGCATGAAACACGTCACCAGCGTCCGGGTGCTCGATTTGCTGACAGAAACCGAGAGCGAAATACCGGCATCCGGCGTCTTTATCTATGTCGGAATGGTCCCCAACACCGCTTTCCTGCATGATCTAGTAGCACTCGACAAAGAAGGGTTCGTCATCGCCGATAGCGCCTTCTCTACTTCCATCCCTGGCATATACGCCGCCGGTGATGTGCGCAGCGGCTCCTGGCGTCAGATAATCATCGCCACCGCCGAAGGTGCCCAGGCCGTGCGCGAGATAGATTGTTATCTGGGAGAGTAACCCACGTCATATCCATACCTACAATCGGTCATGGCTCCGAAACCCCGTTTCGCGGGCTCTGCCGGGCAGATCGGCCTATTTTTGCAGTAGCTCCACATTGGCGCGTGGGACTAGCGCGGTGGTGCCGTCGTCCAGTTGAACTTCAGCGATACGCACTTTGGCTCCGGTTGCGATTTCGCGTAGTTCGGGGGGGAGGGCGGTGATCGTGGCAAACTGGCCAAAATATGGTTCGCGAATGAGGCGTACATGTCCACCGAGGAGCAGTTCACTTTTGTCATGCGTTGTTTGCTCTTCCACAGCGCCGGTGATGGGGACGATGATCTCCGGGCGGATTACCCCGGCACGAATCTGCGTTGCCCCATTAATGACAGCATCCTTCCCCTGTAAGCTATCAAGCAGTTGAAACGTGCGGCTGGCCATATCAATGCGCCCAAAGCCTTCCGTGAGGATGAGCGTTATCGGCACATCCTCCTGCCCGGTGATGGCCACACCGATATCATAACCGAGGTAAGCACGCAGCACAGCATCATTCACCGCGCCTACGATTAACCCCAAGACGCCGCACTCCGCGGCGCGGCGCAGTTGTGCAACATTCACGGTAGCGCCGCCCAGCAGTATCTTCCCGGCACAACTAGCGTCGAGCAGGTTTTCGTCCAGTGGGGAGTCGGAGCCGGCGGCAACCGTCTTCAATATCCCATGCCGCTCGCCTCCCACGCCGAAGATTCCCTGCACCAGGGCGCCTTGCGCCACAATCTCCACACCTTCGCCAGGGAGTACGCGCTCGATCGTTCCGGCCAGGTAGGCCGTCAGATTCAGCGGCAGCGGATCCTCGCGCAGGCCAATGGTACCGGTCGCCGGGCTGATATATTCCAGTTTGCCAGTAAGCGGCGAAGTCAAACGATTGCCGAAGAGGCCAAACATTCCCTTCGTCTCCGCCAGGATATCGCCCTTCTGCACACGGTCGCCCTCCTGAACGTGCAAAAGTTGCCGTAGTTCATCGGGGTTGATGCCCAGTTTTTCGGCGGCACGCAGCGCCGTCAATGCCCCGGGCAAATCGGCGTGTGCCACTACCTGGTCGGAGGTAACGCTTTGTCCTACTGTTACCCGCACCTCGCCCGGTAATGGTAGACGTCGCACTTTTCGGATAGTAGTTCGCCCGGTCACCAGCAGACCGGGGGTGTAAGCTGTAGCCATGGCTTAATTGTAGCACAGTAGGGCAAATGCGCAAACGGGGCCAGGTTTCCCCGGCCCCGTTATATTTCAGGTTGTTGCTATAGAGTTACCAGCGGCTAGCCAGGCCGACACTCACTTTAGTTGGATTCGGATAGCTTTTCCCGTCGTAGGTGGTGGAGTTGTTGCTATCCCAGACAGCAGCTACGTTGATGTTGATGTATTTCACCCCCATGCTGATGCCAGCGGTATAGAGCAAGTCGCTGCCCGCTAATCCCAGATTCTGCATAGCGCCGCCGCGCAGTTTGAAGAAACCGCCGTCCAGGCTGATGCCGCCGCCGAGATAACGGCTGGCATTACCGTTGGCATCGTTATTGGCGCTGAGGTCATAGTCAGCAGCAATTTTTATGCCCTTGGTTATATTCATCGCAGCGCCGCAGCGATAGAGTGGATCAAGTTTGAACTGCGTAGCACTGGTATCATCGGTAAATTCCGGGTGGTTGATATTCTTGGCAACAATTCCAATAGTAATCATGTTAATCCCCGGCAGATCCATGGCGGCTCCTACGTCAATTCCCAAGGCGGTGCTCTTGGTTTCATTGTCTTTGAAACTATCTACTACATCCTGGAATTTTGTGTCAATATCGACGGTATGTGAATAGGTATAGCCCACCATCGGCTTCACACTGGCCCCTATATTAATTTTCCCTACGAGTGGGATTTTGACCGAAGTGGCCAGGCTAATGGGAATCTCGGTAACAGCATTACCAGTGAGCCGAATCACGTCCGTTTTCTGCACGACAACGCCTTCATACAATGAGTTTGTGTCATACCCTACCGCGCTAATGGCAGGATCGTATGTTGCTGCAAATCCTGATGTCGGCAGGATCACGGGGGTGTTGGTGCCGGGGCTGAAAGTGTTGTATTTCACTGTATTGTCATTTTTGTTATAGAGGAAGATTACATCGTAATTCGTCCCGCCGATATTCATAGATGTTTTGAAGCTGAGATCGGTACCGCTGGGGATGTACGCCGTTGCGGTCTCGTCGCCGTATCCGAAGACGCCTACCGCGAAAGTGCCCATCTGTACGCCCACGCCAGCATTTGGCTGCATTTTGAGTGAGCTACCATTGTTCTTGGCATCAATTACTACATCAATCGCTTTATCGATATTGGTCTTCACCCCGGCGGAGAAGCCATTGAAGGAGATACGCTGTGCAGTCACCTCTTCATTCATGGTGCTGAGGGTATCGACCAGTTGCAGATCATTGAGGATGCGGATTTTATCGGCCATGTTCTTGTCATCAAGGGCGATCCCGGCGGTGACGCTAATCTCCATACCCCGTGCGCGTGCCAACAACGCCGGGTTGTAATATCCCATCATCGAACCGGAGGCGCAAGCAACACCCGCGCCGCCCATAGCAGTACTCTCGTAGCCTATGGGTTGAAATTCGTACGCACAGGTACCTAAACCAAATAGCATGGTGACACCGGCAATTGCGAGAAGTGATTTTACTTTCATGGTATTTCTCCTTACATCATTGTTTGCCGGTGCGAGCACTTACTGCAAACCCAGCAATATCCAACTATTATTTTACACCAAAAACTCGTTTGTGCGCGTTTTTTCTCCAACAATTACTTACTATTCTGAATATAGTAGTCTTAGCTGGCCATTAGTGTGCTGTCAGTCCTACAGTAGCACCCGATTATTTGGCACACGGTTCGCCGTTTTATCACAAATACACGCATGTTCATTCCGTCAGACAAAACAATATTGTATATGAGCCTGGCTGGCAAGCATTGCCGGCCAGCCAGACTAGTTGATCCAGTTAATTATCCGTAATACGCATGACGCCGATCAGTTTCCCGGAGACGCCATACCGGTAGATCTGCCAGGAATCTTGTGACCAGCTCAAGCGTTGGTCGTAATAGTTTGGCACAACCCGCGTATGGAGAAATTGTGGGAAGAACAAGCGCGAAACCAGCAAGTGATTGAACGATTTTATTTCAAAGGTCTCGTATTTTGTCAGCCGCTGTTCTACCAGAGTTGATCCGCTGCGCACGGAATGCCAGGCTGGCTGGTCGTCGGGCGGCAGTAGAAGAATGCCGCGCATCTGCAGGCGTTCCTTTGCCGATGAGATTGCTGCTTTCGCTTTAGCGTCCGCGTTATTATCTACCAGCGAATCAATGGTTGCTTGATACCGCAGATAAAGCTGCATATCATTCTTCACCGTATTTAATGCTCGTTCGATAATATCCTTGGCGGATTCCTTATGCGTAGGATCAGTGCGCCATAACGGCAGGCAGGTTGCCTGTACCAGTCTATCCAGTTCGATCCACTGGTCATTATAGGATATCGTAGTATTCTTCATGATGCGTGCTTTGGCGGTATCGAATTCCGCCTTGGAGACCTTATATTCGGTATAGCTTTGTTGCAGTAATTGCCGATCATCGGCTGATAGATGCGCCCGCAACATTTGTCCGGCAAAATCCTGTCCGTCACCGAGGGCACAGGCAAAAGCAGCCCCCCAATCGGAGATATCGTAAATCGGCACTTCGCCAGTGGGGATTAGCATTTTGGTGTCATACCCGATAGTGGTATCTCCTCCGGCACTATTAAAGTCGATGATACGCCCCTGGGCATCATATGTGCGGAGATCATTATCACCATAGGCGACAGTGATAAAGCCAGGGGCGGAATACTGGTCACCATTATATGCAAAAACCCCGATATCTACTCGATTCGACTCCAGAGCAGACCCCGGGGAGATGGCGAAACGTTCATGATAGGCGATGGTGATCTCGGCTTCACTTCCATCAGCGCTAGGAACGATTTGGATACGCGCCGGGTCTCCCTGCAGGATCACCCAGCGGAAAGAGAGGGTTTTTTTGTTGAGATCAAAACTATCTTTGGCGCTGATTGTAAAATGCAGGTCGCGCTCCAGCTGCCGGTGAACAAATGCGATGGTGGCAGGTGTGTCGACGATGCTGCCGGCGGCCCATCTTCCACGCTGGTTGCGGTTTTTGCCATCCTTCATCGTCTGTAACTGAATCATCGGGGGAATGGTAGCAATTTTCATTGTGTGAGCGAGTTGCACCATCCGCTCTGGGTCGAGGTCGCTACCGTTGAAGACGGGCGGATTTGCTTTGCCGGTCAGGTACTCCTCGGGTGTTTTCGTACCCGCATAGGTTTGACGAAGAAGCGCCTGCACGGTGGGCATTAGCAACCCTTGCTTGATCAACTCTTTTTTGACATCCGGGGCAAAGGCGGCCATTGTAAGTGTGACTGCACTGAGAAAAGCCTGATCCGACCCGGATGAACCTTGTGAAGTCAGCAGATAAGGCGAATTGGAGGGCATCAAGTCGCCATATCCGACGCGGCCATTGTGTCCAAGTCGATAGTCTAGGTGTGCTGGATAGACGAACAGGTTATTCCCTCGGTACTGCTGGTAAAGCAGGTCCATGCTGCTTTGATTTAAATAGAGGCTACGGGGGTTGCATCCTGAGGCGTTCGGCTGTCCGGAAGTTGATGAATTACCTATGGCGACATACGGAAGTACCTTTTTAGCAGTAACATAGTCATCACCTTTGATACGCTCTTTCGCGGTATAGCGCTGCAATTGTAATTGCGGGAAAGTGCGGAGATCAAGCATAGAATGCGCACGGTCGCGATTGTCATAGAAGTCACCATTATTGCCCGCGGCAGTGCCTTCCTTGAACCAGGCATTAACAAGTGCGCCCGCTTTTTCGTCACCCTGATACGGCAAACTTGGTTTGTTGGGGTCAACTACTGGCACCGGAGGATCAAGGATAGGATCAATGGTAGGGACTACTTTTGCCAGCATCTCTTCAACGCGGGGGAATTCTTTCGCGGTATCAGTAATGGGGAGATTCCCGGCGGCGACAAAGTCCACTTTTCCCCAGCCCAAATGATTCATCCAAAAGAAATCGCGTTGCGGATGCTCTGCATTTATCAAATCAACTACGCGATATGCAGCCGATTGACTAGATGCGATATCCCCCCAGAATGACTCGATACCCAGACGTAGTGACTCACCTGGTCGATAGGCGAGTCCATCGCGGCGCAGCATCTTCCAGTCGATACGCATTTCCTGGGTGTAGCCACGCTCATCCTCCTGTTTGATGAATGCCGCTTCTAGCCCATTGCCAACCGCTTCACCGATTGCTTTTTCTGTAACCTGACCTTGCTGCATACTTCCTACCACCACATAAGCGGTAGCGACTTCCTCATCAGTGCTCCAGTTACAGTCGATATGCACCACACGCCCACCTTCGGGCGGGCCGATGGGTTTTTCCGGTTCAGTCCAGAAACGAAGCTGAACGGCGTCGCCACACCACGCTTGGCCACTCCCGGGGCCGGTGTGATTTATCATCGGCGTCAAATCGAAAAAGCGGAAAGAAAGGTACAAGCCAATGTCATCATACATTGTGGCGACGCGAACGGCGTGTAGTGGATTGTCCAGGTCGTCACAGATTAAAATCTCCCCAGAGGTGTCCCAATCATCCAGATTCCCATCAATCTTAATTTCTCCCGGCGTGGGAACCGAGCGTAATACTGTATTCAGTGATGGTCGAACAGCGAGCGCCGCCGACATCCCTACCAATAGCAGGATGAGCATACCGAGGTGCTTCACACAGCAAGAAGGATTAAACATAATTGCCTCGCATCCGGTTAAATATAGTTACCGGTTAAGCTCAGGCCGCTAGTAGTGAAAAAAAATTCTGCCCGGCATCCCGCGGCGTCATGAAGCCCAGCATTCTATCTATACAAAGATATCATGACTATTTTCGGGGTTTGGGCAGTAAAACCTTTTAATTCAGTGGCATTCTTACAATGAATATTCTTCCTGCATCAGTGTAGGCAAATATATCGTGGTTAATTTCCGTCAGGAGCTTGCCGGTGGCGGGCGTCAAACGTTCCAATAGTGATCGGGAGATGTCCCAGTGGAACATGAATCCACCCGCGATGCCGTAGAGTTCACCCTGCAGAGTGTTGAGTAAAGTGGTGATGGGACCGAGGGGAAAGTCACCGCTTTCCAGAATGACTCCATCGGCGATATTTATTACCGCATAGCGGGCGTCGCCATCGGTAACGTAGGCGTGGCCACCCTCTGTTGCCCACACCTGTACCGTCTCAGCATCAGAAAAAGGCGTAATACGGCGGACTACTTGCTGCGTGTAAGGATCCCAGCAGACCAGCGCCGCGCTATCGCCTTCATTGCGCGGTGCGCCACCGATAACAAACAACTCATTAAGTCTATCCACCACCAGTGAAGTGATGTTATGATCGGGGATGATCTCCGGGAAGGTTTTCAGGGTGCTCCCTGTGGGGTTCAACTGCACCAGTGCTCCGTCAGTAGTCTCACCGCCGAAGGTGACGAAATATACCTCGCGCCCATGGTGCACCATCGGCCCCAGTGGACGCAGCAGCGATTCGTCGAGTAGACCTATCAACTGCGGATTATCGCCCAACCGGTGCGGGTATTCCGGGTAATAGGCCATTACGCCGCAATCATTGGCAAAGCCCATGAAGAGCCGCTCGCCCGCAAAACCGAAAGCAGAGACTTCACCCGGGAAAGAAGCGGCAACGAACAGCGGAGCCAACTCCTCTGTTGCCGGATCCCATTGCCCCACTTGCATCGATCCACCGGGCGCGTAGTAAAGTTTATGATCGGGGCCGATGCCCAACGCCACGATCTCCATGCCGTTTTGAATCAGATTCGGGGTGGCGTGCAGTGTGAACATCCGCTTATCTGCCGAGGAGAGCACCAACCTGCCCTGGCTGGTGAGACCTGCAATTCGCCCTTCTGGCAAACCGACAAAGAGCATGGGGTCGCCGGGCATGGGGATACCTAGTTGCTCCCACGCAGCATCGCGCCAGCGATATATTGCCCCATTGGCGCAGCCAGATGCGAGGATATCCGTGCCCACCCGTGTCAGGCAGTGAACCCTGTTGCCGTCTGGTAATTCGGGCCAATCTGCCAGTACCGTAAAACAGTGGGGTTCCAACTGGCGGATATGCCCGGAGGAAGCAACGGTGAGCAGACTACCATCAGCGAGTGAGACCACGTGCTCCAGTGCATATTCCTCCACTACCCCCGGCAAAGTGGCGCGTTCCCAGGTTTTGCCATCAGCGGTGATGAGTAACGCTTCCGGGTGTGTTCCATGTACGAAAGCGGCGATGCGGCCGTCAGGCAATTCGGCGAAGGCGTTGACAGCGCAGCTGCGCAGCGCGCTCTGGCACAGGTAAAGATAGTGGCCGACGCTACCCGTCTCTGGGTCGTACTCTACCACGGTACCCTCATGCGAACTGCCGAAGAACAGTTTACCCGTGGAAGAAACGAAACCGTTGACCAGACCGCCATTATGCAGCAGCTCGCCCAGCTCTTCGAGCGCCCCGTTAGTCGGGTCAAAGCGATAGAGCTTCCCCGATTCTGTGCCCAGGTAGACCGTCCCATCCAGTCCCACCAGCGGTGTCGCGGAGGTCTCACCGGGTAACGGATAAGAGCGCGTAACCAAGTCGGTAAGAATACTCACCAGCACGCGCGCCGCGCCGGTGGTACTGGAGAGCACGCTGATGAGTTCAACCCCACCAGGCGTCGTGTTTAACACCACTGGTGGTGTGCAGATGGGCAGTGGCATGAGGATATCCGGTAATGGGGTGCAATTCGCCATCGTAAGCGCGTCAGATACTAAGAGCATAATACTACCAACTCCTCGCGGATTAAGAACACATTAATCTAATGAGAATGTAACACATATAGCAGGTGCCAACAAGGGGAGAGCACGACAATTGATGAGCGCCAACTAAGAGTCAACCGCAATTTTAGCTGGTCGCTCGGTGGCGTTCCACCGGTTCATCGCGGCGGCCATCCCTTCTTTTACCCAGGTTTCCAATGCGCGCACGGCGCGGTCGCGGGCGTCCGCGATCAGCACACGCTCCTCGGAGAGCGGGCGGCTGAGTACATAGTCGGCCATATCCATCCCCGGCGGCGGCGCGTTGACACCTACCCGCAGGCGTGGATAATCACTGGTGCCCATGCGGTTGGTGATATTCCAGAGGCCGTTATGGCCGCCATCGCTACCGCTGGCGCGCAGGCGGATTTTGCCAGCAGGGAGATTGATGTCATCGCAAACGACCATGATATTTTTAGTATTTATCTTGTAAAACCGCGCCGCCGCCCCCACCGCTTCGCCGCTCAAATTCATCAGAGTATGGGGCTTCAGCAGGAGCACCCGCCGCCCGCCCAGCTGCACAGTCGCCTCATCCGCGCGGAACTTCCCCTTGCGAAATTGCACATTCAATTGCCGCGCCAGCTCATCCACCACCTCAAATCCCACATTGTGTCGCGTCCGTTCATAAGCCACCCCGATATTGCCCAATCCCACTATCAACAGCATCTCCGCTGTCGAGTTCGATGAATTCATGCTCAATTTCCCTCGCCTATTCAGTATAACAGACAGGGGGCAGGTAGAGGAATGTGCATGGGGATAATCGGGCGGGGGTACGCACTTCCTCTCGCCGGGGCCGTAGTCTGAACCCAGATTTATAGGATTTAAAGGATTTTATTGATAATTTATTGCTCGGGGGAAATATCTCATCAACCCAACGGCCCAGTTATTAGGAAAATCCATATAATCATGAGAATCCGGGTTCAGACAAATGATGGCGCTCCCAGCGCTTATCTACTCCCCATGTCAACAAATTCCCACAAATGTTTTAGCACTCCACTATTGACACTGCTAGTTTCTTTGTTATAATAAGGCCGTAGTTAGCAGTCTCATTGGTTGACTGCTAATTTTAGTGTCGGGAGAAGCCCGGAACTAGAATAAAAAGTTTTAAAGAGGAGGAATATCATGCTCAAACCGTTGGGTGACAAGATCGTCGTGAAGCCGGCTGCTGCGGATGAAAAGACCGCAGGCGGCATTTACGTCCCTGACACCGCCAAGAAGAAGTCCACCGAGGGCGAAGTCGTCGCTGTGGGCCGTGGCAAGTTCGAAAATGGCGCTATCGTAGAGCCGGAAGTCAAAGTGGGTGACGTGGTCATCTACAGTAAGTACGGCGGCACCGAAGTAACCATTGGCGGCGTAGACTACGTGATCCTGGACGAGGACAGCATTCTGGCGGTGAAATAGGGCGTAAAGCCTTATCCCGTCCCATTCTATACTGAAGGAGTTTTTAAAACAAAGAGGACCTATATATGGAGGAAGTGCAGGAGCAATAATTTTTGGTAACAAAATCGATACCCATGACGATGGCCCCGATCGGCTTCGCCGTCCCCGCCAGCGGGCCGTCCCCTTCCATACCGACGATCCCATCGACGATGGCCAAGTGCGGCATGTGCGTGAGTGCAATATCGACGATGCTGTTCGGGATGCCGCGCCAATGGAGTTCGTTCTTCGGCCAGCCGTAGCAGATGCCGGGCAGCGACCCGAAGAGATTCTTCAAGCTCAGCGTCGCCCCGGCCCAGTGGTGCGTCTTCAACTTCGGCAGCGACACGAACACGTCCGCATCGAGCACCGTCCGCGAAAGGTACAGGTATTCCAGCCCCGTGGTGCGGCCGAGGTTCAGCGTCTTCACCGGTTCGTCGTGGTTAATGTCCACGAAGCGCACGCCGTGCTTGCGGAGGACATCCCCCAGTCCGCTGGCGTTGACGAGGTATTGCACGTTCCGCCAGTGCCCCGGCCCCTCCGCGACGATGATCTCAGCGGCCCCTTCGCGCTTGAAGAATTCGATCACGCCATCGACGAAGCGCGGATCGGTGTTGATGACCTTCCCCCGGCTGAACTCGACGAGGTTCGGCTTCAACACGACCTTCTTCCCCGCAACTGGAACATGCTGGCGGAAGTGCTCGAACTGGGCGTGCAGAATCTCGGCGATGGGTGAGTCGTAGCTGTCGGCCTTGGCGATGTGGACGGCCGAGGTGACCGGTAACGGACGCATCGCCGCGGTGCCGTTGATGACGAAGCCGCGCATCTTCGAACGCAGCTTCCCGAAAAATCCCGTGGCATCGCTAGTCGCCGGGGCCGCTTGATCTTTCGCACTGACGCGGGTGCTGCCGACGACCGCGTGCGTGGCGACCGTCGGCGTGTCGGTGAGTAAGAATGGGTTGCGCGAATCTGTGTTGAGTGCCAGCGAAGCGAGGGCCAGTCGCATCGGGCCGGCGCCGAGTCCATTGGTTTGTGAAGTTTCCTCTGCCAACCCCGCATTCAACCGCTCGTCGATCACTGGCAGTGTGTCTCGCGTCGCGGAATCATCCGCGTGGCAACTCAGCGCGATCTTGATCCACGCGAGGTTTTCCACATCGGTCGTCTGCCCCGCGACCACGCGCAGATACCCCTTGGCCGCGTCGATGC
>JBBRXO010000034.1:0-24273 GCA_038248345.1 Armatimonadota bacterium
CCAGCTGACCGACGGCGACATCAATTACTTCGGCTTAATGTGGACCAATGGCCGTAGTTATCCGCAGCTGTTGAAAGAGTTTGCGGAGATTAAGGCAATCACAGCTGGTAACAAGAGCGCCCAGAGTAATCTGTTAACAGGTCATTTTAACTACCTCCTCTACCGGATGAATAAAGAGAACGCGGCAGTATTGCGCGAGGAGGGCAAACGTGCCTATGCCACCGCAATACTGCAGGGGATGGAACCCGGCGGGATATTTATGGATGAATCAGATGAAATGTGGGGAGCGGGCGACAATGAAAAAGCGCTGCAGGAGCTGATAGCAGAGAACCCGGGTGCCCCGGCGGTCTATGTGGATGTACTGACTGGCCACGTGAATTACCTCAGCTATAAGAGTAGCGACAAAGCCCGGATTGCCGGCGTGAAGGCCTACGGGCGAGTGCTGGAACAAAACATCTCCATGCGTACAACCTTCCTGCATGAATTTGATGAAATGTGGCTGTTGGGTGATTATGAAGTGGAGTTGCAACAGCTGGCTGCGAGCGAAAAAACTAATAAATCCTATGCTGGCAGCATACTGCTGGGCCACCTGAACTACCTAGTCTTCCGCAAAGGCGGCAAAAATGCGGATGTGGCACGCACAGATGGTTTTGAAGCTTACCATGGCCTGACCAGTTCCGGCATCTCCCTCCCGCTCAATTACCAGCAGGAATACACCGAGATGCGCCCCCAAGGTGGCACCGGCACGGTAGAAGCGCCGCTAGGGTTGCCGTTTTAGGGGGTGTAGAATGAACCAAAAAAGTATGGAATTAGCACAAGAGGAGGAGAATATTGATGAATATTGCAGAGGCCTATCCTCCGGGTGAGTTTATTAAGGAGGAGCTTGCCGCACGTTATTGGAGCCAGGTGGAACTAGCCGAGATAATTGGTCGTGACCCGAAAGTGATACATGACCTGATCACCGGCAAACGCCCGATAGTACCTGAACTCGCCCAATCGCTAGGTGATGCCTTGGGAACAAGTGCAATGTATTGGATGAACCTGGAAAGCTCGTATCGGCTGTGGCGTAGTGGGGCGCAAAGAGACGACACCACTGTTAGACGTTCCAGACTTTATGAGATAGCCCCTATCAAAGATATGTGCAAACGTCATTGGATTGAACCATCTGCAAACGTGGCAATATTAGAACATCAAGTGAAGGATCTCTTTGGCATTCCGAATTTAGCAGAACCAATATGCTTCTCACATGCACCGCGGAAGAGCAATCCAGGAGTATCCAATTCACAAATTGCCTGGATGTGTCGTGCCCGGCACATTGCGAAGTCATTACCGGCGAATAGATTTTCTGCACACAGTCTAGATAAAGCCTTGTTACATCTGAAGCAAATATTGCCATATGTAACAGCAATTGGATGTATCCCTACTATACTGGCGGATGCAGGAATCCGGTTTCTCATTGTAGAACATTTGCCACACACGAGAATAGATGGAGTAACTTTCTGGTTGGATGATAATTCACCAGTGATCGTCCTGTCGTTGCGTTATGACAGGATCGATGCCTGGTGGTACACCCTCGCCCATGAGCTTGCCCATGTGGCAAACAGAGATGGAGTTGATGATGCTGCTGTGCTCGATATTGATATCTCTGGAGAGCAGGCAATGGTTATGAAGAATACCATTGAAATTGAGGCAGATAAATTTGCATCGAACTTCCTCGTTAACGAGAAAGAACTGGCAAATTTTACAAAATCAGCTGGTTCGCATTATAGTGCCCGTGAAATCAATGAATTTGCCAGCAAAGTCAGAGTGCATCCGGGGATTGTTGTGGGACAATTACAGCATCGTAAAGAGATACCTTGGTCAGCTCATCGGAGTATGTTAGTGAAGGTTCGCGATATGGTAGTGTCATCGGCGGTGACTGATGGGTGGGGAAAACTACCGGAGATGACTCCATAGGGATGGATGAATTACAACCCGGAATCTTGCGCTAATGCCAACATCTCATCCAGCATCTCTTTCAGATGCGGACATTTGTTGTAGGCCTCTTCCGGGTTGAGCTTTGAAAAAAGTTTGGGGCCATCGATGGTTTGTTTGTAATTGCTCCCGGTACTGTCACGGTAGAGGCGTCGCAATAATGCTTTCGGTGGTTCAGTGGAATTCACCATTTCCGGTTTCTTATTCAGCAGATGTCGTTTTATATCTGTGGGGAAGATTTCGGGCTGACTAAGTAACCATGCTTCAAATTCATGTACGGCGAAGAAGTGGCGGAAATTTTTGTTACCGACAAGCTTTCAATATACTGTTTCGCCCACTTACAACAGGAGTCGGTACTCTCTATATCTTTGGGGTAAGAGAAGCTTGACCCATAGAAATCAAGGAGAGAAATAACGGCAATAACTTCGCGCCCATCTCTCGGATCATTAAGGACGGTCTTCGTTCCTTTAGCGACATCCTTGAGCAAGTCACCAAGACCAGCATAACGGATCACTTTAATGGCGATAGGTGACGTCAAACGAGGATCCAGCCAGCGTTTGAGAAATGAGGTTACTGCTCTTTGCTCTGTCTGCCCTTCTACGAAAAGCACGAACCTCATTACATATCCTCCAACTGACCAGATCTGTACATTGATCCGAGAGTATAAGTCTTAAGCCAGTATTCCAACTGCACCTCATTAACCTGCGTAAGTATCGTTTCCCCTTCTTCACATTTAGCCACAGTGATTGTAGGGCTAAACTTGGTGAAAGCATCCAGAAGTTGCGCGGAATGGGTAGATATTATCACCTGCGTGCGCGTTGCCGCTTCCGCCGCAAACTCTGCAATAATGGGCAACATGGATGGATGCAGACCGTACTCTGGCTCGTCAATCGCGATCAATGCAGGTGGATTCGGATTAGCTAGCGCCGCCAATAAGAAGAGAAAACGGAGCGTGCCGTCGGAGATATCCAACGCTGAAACTTCGCGTTTCAGGCTCTTCCAGCGTAAGCGCAATTGAATCCGCTGATCAGCATCCGGCGGGAACACCAGCTTATCAAAATCATCACCAAAGGCCACGCGCATGGCGTCGTTAATATTTTCTTCAAACTTACGATCCGAACTGCACAGAGTATGAAGGATATGAATCAGATTCTGCCCGTCGCTATCCAAAACTTTTTCCGCCCGCGTTACCGCCGCCCGGCGAATTTGCGCATCACGATCTACGCGGACATCGTGGTAGATTTTCCATGAGACAAGTTCACGTCTGAACCGTGGAATCAAATCATTTATTAGGAATGGATTATTGAGAGATAGTAAGGTTTCCTCTTCAGGTATATCATCTTTAACGTCGACAAGGCCTATATTAAGGTCATCATTAATTGCGCCATTTGAATCCCGACGCTTTATTAATTCATATGGGTTATTTCTTCTTCCTGATTTAACAATATAGTTGTTGACTAACATCTCACTTCCAACTCTGTATGCACTTGATAGGCCTATGCGGTTAATTTCAAAATCATATACCATATGGTCTATCCCATTCGTTTCATCATTAGAAGGAATGGTACTGATACGAGACGTTATAGAGTCCATTTTACCGTCCCAAACCAATGGATCCATCCCGCCCCAATTCTGAATATAATCACCCAGTCGTCCATTGGCAGATGCAGAGATCAACTCCAACAGGTGCAGCAGATTGGATTTGCCGGAGCCGTTGGGACCGATGATGATGTTCAACGCGCCTGGTTGCCAGCTTACTTTTCGCAACGAGCGGAAGCCTTCTATTTCCAGTTTTTCTATGCGCATTGTTTATCTCCCGGGTAACTGATGTTAGGTTATTTGCTAGTGCAAGGATAACTGTTCAGGTGATATTCGTCAACAAATTCCCCTCACAAACCGCCCGCACCGGCGCGTAGCTCCTCCGGTGCTCGGGGCAGGGGCCGTGGGTGCGCAGGGCGGCTAGGTGGTCGGCGGTGGGGTAGCCTTTGTGGCGGGCGAAGCCGTACTCGGGATATAGCGCGTCCAGCTCCAGCAGCAGTCGGTCACGCGTGACTTTGGCCAGGATGCTGGCCGCCGCGATGCTGGCGCTACGGCTGTCGCCTTTGATCAGATTCTGTTGCGGTAGCGGGGAATCCGGCAGTGGCAGGCCGTCGATGAGCGCCAACTCCGGGACTATTGCCAGCCCCAGCAGTGCAGTGCGCATACCGTAGTGGGTGGCGCGCAGGATGTTCAGCTCATCGATTACCGCCGGGGAGATGACCTGAATGGAGAAGCATAGTGCGCAGGCGGTGATCAACTCATATAGCTTTTCACGCGTGTGCTCGGGTACCTTTTTCGAGTCATTCAACCCTGGCAGTTGCACACCGTGGGGCAAGATCACCGCCGCCACCACCACCGGCCCGGCCAGCGGCCCGCGCCCGGCCTCATCCACACCTGCAATGCAACTGATGCCGCCCTCGCGCAGCTCCGTTTCAATTTGCCACAGTCGCGTGTGACGTTCGGTTTCACTCTCGCGCATAGTGGCATCCTCAGAGCAGCTTCAGTCGATTCAATGGAAAGAAGGTGCTGATGGCGCGGGCGCGGATGTTGGCGCGCGGCACTACGCCCCAGTAGCGGCTGTCGAAACTGCTGTTGCGGTGGTCACCACTGACGAAATAGCAATCCTTCGGCACCACAAATTCACCGTTCACCACATAGGGTTTGATGTAATGTTCGTAGCGGTAGTATTCGTCATATTTGACCAGCCATTCAAATAGACTAACGATTAAGTTGCTCATCTCGGTATCATTTTTGGCGTTGCCTAATTCTGGCGGCGGCCCCGGATCTTCCATGGCCTCCGGGAATGAGACAGGAGCTGTGGGGGTGATACTCCGGTCGACATATTCATCAGCAATAGGCGTTTTGGCGCCGTTCAGGTAAACACCCTCGTCCTTGACGATGCGAATGCGGTCGCCGGGGGTACCGATCACGCGCTTGATGTAATCTTCTGGGCGGGCGGGAAGATCCGGCAGGCTCGCGAGAATCTCATCATAATTCCAGTTCGGGTTGAGCTTTTTCAGTTCGTTCGGGTTTTCGGTGACCCAGCGGCGAAGTACGAAGGCAGGAAAGGCGACGGGTTTGCGAAAGGCGAAGCCGGGGAGACCGGAAATGAGCGGTTGTGAGCTACCGATGACCGCCGGGGTGGGCGGCTGAAAGATGACGATATCGCCGCGCTCCGGGGCGCGGAAACGGTAGATGAAGCGATTGCCGATGAGACGGTCACCGCCCAGTTTCTTGCCGCCCACTTCACGTGGGCCCATCAGGGTGGACTCCATACTTCCCGATGGAATGAAGAAGGTCTGCACGAAATAGGGGCGCACAATGCCAAAGACGAGGATGGCCGCTATGAGGAGCGTGTCGATGACTTCCATAGTGAAGTCTTTACGTTTTTTACCGTCGGTATTGCTAATCGGCAACGGATTTCGACGACGATATCCGGCGAAAAGCAGACGGATTATCAACAAAAAGAGCGCGAGCGCGAAGACCACCCACTGGTTTTCCAGGGCGGACAATATTTGACCCATTAACGTCTGTTGTGGCATTACTACTTCACCAAACCTATTCGATTAGCTGGCCAGAAGATAAACATGGCCCGCCCGATGACGGATTTGCGCGGCAACAATCCCCACACGTGGCTGTCATGGCTGGAGTTGCGATTATCGCCCATCACAAATAAATAACCTAGCGGCACGACCAGTTCATCCCCTACGATGTTAGGCTCGATCTGGCCGCGAACTTCCGGGTTCATACGGAAACTAACCGCCAGTTCGCCATCCGGCTCCTTAGGGTAATTATACCCCGGAATGTGGCCGGCGATGTAGGCTTCGTTGAGTTTTATTCCATTCCGGTATAAGCCATCATTGGCAATGATCCGGATGTGGTCGCCGGGTACACCCATTACGCGCTTGACATAGTACTCTGGCGGTTTAGATTCATCAAAGGCCTGGTAGCTCAACACCAGCGCTATGTGCGGTGGGTGAAAGACCACTACGTCACCATCTGCCGGACCACCGAACCAGAAGCTGCTCTTCGTCGCCAGCAATTTATCGTTAATGAGGAGTGTCGGCATCATACTCCCGGAGGGGATATAAAATGCCTGCAGCAGGAAGGGGCGGATGAGCAGGAAGACCAGTGCAATGGCGATGATGGCGGAATCCAATACCTCCACCATGAAGCGCCGGGTCGCACGCGGTTCATCTTCAACTTCAACCGTTACTTCGGCTACCTCTGCTGGTTTCTCTTCGATGATTAATTTTTCAACGGAGGCATTGGGCATCGTCAGCGTCTCTTCTTCCAATAATTCATCTGTCTCGATCGTCGAAGTTTCCTCCAGCGCAAGCGCTGCGGCATGGGCCGTACGCTCCGCGAGGATGTCGATATGATTCTGGCGGAGCCAGGTGAAGCGGATGACGAAGATAATAATTCCAACGACGAGGAGACTAATACGAATCGATAGTGGCATGGCAAAATCGGTCAGGCTGCCGGTGAAAAATGCAACCACGCTGACATCGAAGAAGAACTTGGTATCAACAGATTCTTCTTTAAGCAGCAAGCTGAAGGAACTGGCGCTGCGACGGCGGATGCGCTGCAAATCCCACACGATGCGCACGAGAGCCAGTGGGGAAAAAAGTAAGAACAGGGTCAATAATTTCTGCCATAGACCCGTAATATTGGGGTTGGTACTCATGGCGCCATGGAGGACACGAAGATAAAGCAAACCGACCAGTAAGCCCGATAGCATTATCAGGTCAATACTGTTGACGATGATATCCTTGGAACCACGCGCGGGTGGGTTGGGGGTGTCCGAGTAGGCACGCTCGTAGAGAATGTCGAGTAGCCACACCAGCAAACGAATGCCGATGAGGAATCCAAGGAACTTCCAGGCAAACCCGGTATCGTCAAATGAAAAGGGCAAAGTTTTTCCTTATATCCAAGGTGTAAATCCCCGTCAATTACCCACAAATATTTCACCACGAAGTGGTGATGCAATTTAGCCCGGTGCGCAAGCGCCGGGTTAGAGCATTATTAATTATCTCCACCCGGAAAGGTGGTGGAGATCTGATTCCGCCACCCCTTCGAGGTGAAAAACCTATCCTGATGTCATACATATTCTGCTGGGACTGAAGTCCCGGCTACAGGGCGCTACGCGCCGTTTGTCCGCCTTCGCGGACTATTCTGAATCGAATGATAGCGCGCTTCAGCGTGCTTGCAGTTGTTAGCCACCTCCTTTAGGGGGTGGTAAACGGTTGCGGGCGCGTATAAATACACGCCCGCAGGAGAGTCTTCCGCCAACTATTTTTGGATCCGTCCGCGCTCTTTGATGCGTGTTGCGCGGGAGCCGATGCGATCACGCAGATAGTAAAGGCGTGCGCGACGTACTTTACCCAGCCGCGTAACTTCGATTTTATCGATACGCGGAGAGTGTACCAGGAATACGCGCTCGACGCCGATACCGTTGGTCACGCGACGTACGGTGAAGCGCTCGTTGAGCAGGCCTTCCTGATGTCGGATAACTACGCCTTCGAATATCTGAATTCGTTCGCGTGCGCCTTCGCGCACTTTCAGATGCACCTTGACGTTGTCACCAGTGCGGAAATCTGGACGACCAGGCTGTAATTGTTCCTGTTCCAGTTCCTTGATCAGATTGAAGTTAACCTTCTTCATTGTCTGACTCTTCTTTCGAGCGGTCGGCTATATTTTCCTTCTGCCGACATTCTAATTTGAGCCGCGCCAGTATGCGCACATCCTCCCGGGTTAACGGGGCCGATTCAAGTAAATCGGGCCGTCGCTCCAGGGTTCGACGGAGGGATTGCTCCCGGCGCCACTGGCGAATCGCCTCATGATGACCGGAGAGAAGGATCTCCGGCACTGCCCAGCCGCGAAACTCGGCTGGGCGCGTATATTGTGGGTACTCTAATAAGCCCGCCACAAAACTTTCTGTTTCAGCTGCTCCCTCACCGCCCAGTACTCCGGGCAACAAGCGCGCCACTGCGTCAATAACTGTCAATGCGGGCAACTCGCCCCCGGTGAGCACGTAATCTCCGACGGAGATCTCGCGCCCGGCCAATTGTTCGTGCACCCGTTCGTCAATAGCCTCATAACGGCCACAGACAAAGATCAGATGCTCGTATTCGGCCAACTCCTCGGCCATTTGCTGGGTGAAGGTCTCACCAGTGGGTGCCATTATTACCACTAGTTCCTTCTCCCCGCCTTCGCGGACAGCCTCTACTGCCTCGAAGATCGGCTCCGGTTTCATCACCATTCCCACCGCACCCCCGAAAGGGTAATCATCGGTATGATGATGCTTATCATGCGTATAATCGCGCAACTGATGCGCGGTACAATCTATCAAACTAGCGGTCTGCGCCCGCCCCAGGATACTCTCTGACCAGTATGCTTCAAATACCTGCGGGAGCAGGGTGATTACATCCACCCGCAACGGTTTGTGCGCATCTTCTGTCATCGTCAAAGTGTTACTTCCACCAGCCAGTTATGCGGATCGGGCAACTCGCCGTATTGTATCCCCTGCAGCATTCCATAGAGCTTCGTTAATGTACCGTCAGGGGCGGCAGAATCCGGGAATCGGTAGCTGACCTCGCCATTGTATACTGCACTGATGGGAGTTATCACTGCCGCGGTACCGCATGCACCCACCTCGGTGAACTGCCCCAGCTCTGTCAACGCAATCGGAGCTTTAACTACTTTCAGCCCCATATCGCGCGCTAATTGCTGCAAAGAGTCATTGGTGATGCTCTCCAAAATCGACGAAGAAGAGGGCGTCTTATACACTTTATCTTCGGTGATGCCGATGAAGTTAGAGGTGCCGAATTCATCGACATATTTATGCTCCGCCGGGTCAGTGAAGAGCACGATGGGATAGCCCATCGCTTTTGCCATATAGTTCGGCTTCAGGCTAGCCGCGTAGTTGCCGCCGATTTTCGCCTTGCCGGTGCCGCACGGGGCGGCGCGGTCATACTCGTCGATCACTACCGCTTCCACGGGGGAGAAGCCATCTTTGTAATATGGCCCCACCGGGGTGCAGAGGACGATAAAACTGTAGCTATCCGAGGCCTTGATGCCCACAGTCGCCTCGGTGCCGAGGAGCAAGGGGCGCAGATACAGGCTGGCACCCGTGCCATAGGGGGGCACAAATTCGCTATTAGCGCGCACCACCATCTGGCAGGCATCGAGAAAAAGTTCTTCGGGGATGGCTTCCATGCAGATGCGGGCGGCGGATTGATTCATGCGTGCCGCATTCATGTCGGGGCGGAAGAGGACGATTTTGCCGTCGCGGGTATTGAACGCTTTCATGCCTTCAAACGCAGATTGCCCATAATGCAGGCAGCTGGCCGCCACGTGGATGCTTAGCATGACGTCGGTCTTTATTTCCGGTGTGCCCCACTGGCCGTCGGCATAGTCAACCTGCACAAACCCATTGGTCTGTACGTATCCGAAGGGTAGATTTTTCCAATCCAATTGTACTTCACTCATCATAACCATCCTGACTTCATGTCCCCGGGTCACTCTTCTTCAATCCGGGGATATATTGTACTATCATCTGACCCCCGGCTACATTCACTTCGCGCACAAAGGCTTTTACTGCCGGAATCAGCGCCAGCTCCGTCTCGTAGACATCGTTAGCGGGCGTCTCCCAGATGGCAGTTATCGGCCCCAGTGCTTCACCATCAGTTGTTACTACTTCCAGCCCGATAAGCTGGGAGTGTAGATATTCGTCTTCACCCGGCGCAATCGCCTGGTCTGCGGGTAATACTAACTCTACATCGCGCAAAAGCTCGGCTTCAGCGCAGTTGCTCACGCCTTCCAAGGCGATATTCAGCCGCTTGCCCGATACCCGCGCGCGTAGAACCTTCTTTAATTGTACTACACCAGCGCGTCGAAGGCCAATAGTCTTATGCTTGGCCAGTTGCTCGGCTGTGCCGTTGAGTATATGGACACGTACTTCGCCTTGCAATCCATGTGGTGCAGTGATGACACCGACCAGGTAATTCCACTCGGAGCTACTCGCGGGTGTGGGCATTTTTCACCATCGGCAGTATTATTTCGCCGGGATTCATCGTCAACTGGCGGATCTCGATCACTTTGGAGTCCTTCACCAGCACCTGGATGCCGGCGAGTTTCTCGAAGAGGTTGTCGCCCACCTTGATCTCCACCTGGCCCTCGATGCCGCCGCGCTGATATTCCACGCCGATCTCCAGCGCTTCCACCTCTTTGCGGCGTTCTACCAGCTCGGTTTTTACCGCTTCCATTTTGCGTTTCTCGGCTTCAATCTGCTGCCGCATTACCATAGCACGGTTAAGATCGGCGCGCTGCTGCTCCGCCAACGCCTGGCGGGCGCGGAAATCGAATTGTTCAATCTGCCGTTGCAATTCCTCTGCTGTGGTGTCAATTTCCAGCAGCAGGCTCGTTTTCAGTTCTTCAGTAACGATAAAAACCAGCGCCACATCATGACGCAGTGTTAAACTATCCATAATATCCCCTTCAGAGAGACCCGATTCAGTTAGTAGCGCGGTTAATATCAACCCAAATAGCTTTGTCGTGCAGTCCGCCAGCGGCACGCATCACGACGCGTAGCGCATTAGCCAGCCGCCCACCCTTGCCGATGATTTTCCCCATGTCCTCGGGGTGTACAATCACGGTGTAGGCGATATTTTTCTGCCCGATCATCTCGCGAATACTAATTTCATCCGGATGATCTACCAGTGAAGACACCAGGTATAATAACAGCTCTTTCACGGTTGCATCCTTTCTTGTTTAGTCTACTGTGGACTATGCCCACAACCTAATTGTAGGGGCACAAGGCTTGTGCCCACGTCGTACCATACCTTCAATTTGTCATGAATACCATACCCGGGCGAACCCTGTAGATTACCCATAAATATTTCACCACGGAGTGGTGGCGGAATATAGCCAACTTGATATAGCGCTTATGGATAATATACAGGGCGCAACCCGGGGTAGGCAATTATTTAACTTCTTCTTCCACCACCGGAGCAACTTCTTCCGCTACTGGAGTAGCGTCTTCAACGACCACTTCTTCAGCTACTACAGGAGCCTCTTCAACCACCGCTTCTTCAGCAACTACTTCTTCGGCGGCAACTTCTTCGATGATGACTGGTGCGACAGCAATTTCGACCGGAGCGGCTTCTTCCACTACAGCGACTGGGCCAGCGGCCAGTTGTTTCAGCAGGCGGACGATAACGTCGGTGGGCTGTGCGCCCTTGCCCATCCAGTACTGCAGGCGGTCATCGTTGATAACCACAGTGGAGGGGTTAGTAAGCGGGTTATAATGCCCGATGTTCTCGATGATACGGCCGTCGCGCGGGGCACGGCTGTCGGCTACCACAATGCGGTAAGCGGGTTGTTTCTTGGCGCCTACACGGCGCAGTCTGATCTTTACTGACAAGTTATTGTCTCCTTTTGGTTATTCTGCGGGGGTTCTCCCCGGACCGGGAAGGCGTCTTATGATGCCGGGCCGGTCGCTCTGCGATAAATACTTATTAAAACGATTAGGACTTTCGCTGTTAGGCAGATCCACGGCTAACGAAAACCCCTCAAGCTAAATCACTAACGATTAGGGCGCAAGCCTTGCGCCCCTACCTATTTCAAATAATTTTACAATCCGAATGGTAATTTGAATTTGCCGCCGGGTTTCAATTTCCCCGCTTTTTCCATGCCGGCAAATTTCCCCATCATCTCGCGCATCTGCTCGAACTGCTTCAGCAGCATATTCACCTCGGTCACCGTGGTGCCGCTCCCTTGCGAGATGCGCCGCCGGCGGCTGCCGCGGATTATCTCCGGGCGACGCCGTTCATCGGGCGTCATCGAGGAGAGAATGGCGCGCATATGTGCCATCTTCTTCGGGTCGATCTCTATCGGCCCCTGCTTTTTCAGTTGCCCCATGCCCGGAAGCATATCCAACAACTGATCCAGTGGCCCCATCTGCGCCATCTGATCCATCGACTGCGCAAAATCTTCCAGGTTAAAGCTGCCTTTACGCAGCTTCTGCTCCATCTTCTCGGCCTGCGCCGCGTCAATCGACGCCTCGGCACGCTCGATCAGCGTGAGCACATCGCCCATGCCCAGGATGCGCGAGGCCAGCCGATCAGGATGGAAGACCTCCAGCGCCACATATTTCTCGCCCGTGCCGAAGAAGCGTATCGGCTTGCCGGTCACCTCGCGCACGGAGAGCGCCGCGCCACCGCGCGTATCGCCGTCCATCTTGCTCAGGATAATGCCGGTCACATCCAGCCGGGCATTAAACTGCTCCGCTACATTCACCGCATCCTGCCCGGTCATGGCGTCCAGTACCAGCAGGACCTCCTGCGGCGCTATCACGTCCCGCACCGCCACTACTTCGTCCATCAACTCTTCGTTGACGTGCAAGCGTCCCGCGGTGTCCACGATAACGTGGGTGAAACCATTCTCCCGCGCGTGCTGCATGGCCGCGCGCGCGATATCTTTCGGCGCCAGTTTGTCTCCCAGCTGGAAGACGGGCGTCTGCACTGCTGCCCCCACCACCTGCAACTGGCTGATCGCTGCCGGACGCTGTACGTCGGTGGCTACCAGCAATGGGCGCGCCCCCTGCTTGCGCAGGTGCGCGGCCAGCTTGCCGCAAGTAGTAGTTTTACCACCGCCCTGCAAACCCACGATCATGTAGGCGCTGGGCGATTTGACTGCTGTCGCCAGCGGCCCGCCGTTATCTCCGAGCAGGGCGATCAACTCTTCGTGAACGATCTTTACCACATGCTGCGCGGCATTTAGCCCCGCAAGCACGTCAGTGCCCACTGCCCGCTCTTTAATTCGCGCTACGAATGCCTTGACCACGCGGAAGTTTACGTCCGCTTCCAGCAACGCCAGCCGTATCTGCCGTGATGCTTCGGTAACGTCCGCCTCGGTCAGGCGTCCTTTTTTGGTCAACTGCGCGAAAAGACCCTGTAATTTATCTGACAAACTCTCAAACATAGCAACCTTGAGTATACCTTGTTTTAGGTCTTTAGGTCTATAGGTTGGGTCTGGACTTAAATCCGTATCACCCGATGAATGATAACTTGAAACTAGGAACTAGGAACTAAAAACCTCCTGGGGATGGCGTGAGCCGCCCCCAGGAGGTTTGGTCTACTATTTGATCTCGGCGGTGCCCCCACCTTCGGTGAGTTTGGTCTTGATTTCTTCGGCGTCTTCCTTGGTCGTGCCTTCTTTGACTGGTTTCGGGGCGCTCTCTACCAGGTCTTTGGCTTCTTTCAGGCCCAGAGCGGTGATTTCGCGAACGACCTTGATGACGTTGATTTTCTTGGCGGAGTCGAAGCCGGTGAGGATTACGTCGAAGGTGGTCTTTACTTCAACTTCTTCCACTGGAGCGGCGGCAGCGGCAGCAGCCGGAGCGGCGGCGGCCATCGGGGTTACGCCCCATTTGTCCTGCATCGTCTTGTAGAGGTCCACGATGTCGAGAAGGGACATCGCTTCGATGCCTTCGATGATTTCGTCTTTAGTTAAAGCCATTGGTTTATTCTCCTTTAAAAGATTAGCGGATAATCCCGCCGATTTTAGGTTGCCGCAGCACTCCAGTTAGGAGGCGGATTCGGCGGTTTTCGCTTGATAGGCTTCGATGGTCCCTATCAGATTTTGCATAACAGCGCCTAATGTAGATACCAAGCCGCTCATTGGAGCCTGCAAGGTACCGACCAGGTTGCCCAGGATCACTTCGCGTGAAGGCAGTGTGGCAAGATTGGCTACATCAGCTGCGTCCATCACGCGGGCACCGAGTAAGCCACCTTTGATCTGCGGCACATCGCGACGCAGTTCTTTGATAAAGGCCGTCAGGACCTTTGTTGCTTCCGCCGGATCGCCATCCACGAGCATGACCGCATTCGGTCCCTCGAGCATGTCATCCAACTTAGGCAGTTGTTGCTTTTCCAGCGCGATTTTGAATAATGTGTTTTTTACAACCGAGAATTGTGCTCCGACCGGACGAAGACGACGTCGCAAGCGCGAAATCTCCTCCACCGTCAAGCCACGATAATCAGCGATAATTGTGCTCTTTGATTTGCCGAGAGCTTCGGCAATACTATCGATAGTATTTTGTTTCGCTGGCGTTGGCATAGGTGTCACCTCCTTTATAGATTTTCTAGCCTCTAAGGCGACGCAAAAAAACGCCGCTATCCACCGGACAGCGACGTGAAGTGACAATAACAGACGCGCAAACGCCCAATACTATCCAACCTCGGCAGGCGGCCCGAAAGCCTTATGCACGCACCTGCTGTCTCCGGTGGATGAAACCAGAGCTATGATAGCCGATTCGGGGTTAGCGTGTCAAATGGGAACGAGTCATTCACCCCGGTGTCAGGTATAATCCGATATTCTGACCCTTGAAGTTAAGCTGGAACGGTTCAACGGTGAAGCCGCGGCTCTTGGCGTAATCGGCAACGCATTGCAGCCAGTGGATTCCGGCCGCCGGGATGAGTGGCTCGTCGATGATGCAGCAGGGTAGCAAGATGACTTTAAGGTGATATTTCAAGGCAGCATCAATGATCATGATGTTGCAACCATGTGCATGGAGCGCAACGAGCAGGTCGTAGTCTCGCGCTAACTCGGGGGCGAACATGCAATCCAACCGGGTGACTACCGCGGACGGATCGATCTGCACCTGTTTGTCGGTGAGCAGATCTTTATACTTCGTCGGCAATGCCTGATGGATGGGGTCAATCACCGTGGATTGCCAGCCGCTCTGCTGCAGCAGATAGGCCATCAACCCTTTGCCGCCCCCGATGTCGGCGACACGGCAGGGGGAGATATGGCCCACGATATATTCATGCAGCAGTTGAAAGCGGAACTTCTTCATCCGCGTCAACTCGCGCTTGCCCCCCGGCAGGAGCAGTTGCGTCAAATTGTTTGTGGCTTCGCTAACCGGATCAGCGCTCGTTTCGTCTGTCTTAACTTCGATCCCTGCTACGCTGGCCAATAGTTGCGCGGCCCGCCGCCGGTCATTCCGTTTACTCATACACTGACAGTGTATGCTTACCGCCCCACACTGTAAAGCATTGGGCGTGTTTACAGCGGGCGCAGGCCGGCAGCGTTGTTATTTATCTCCATAGCTGATTGTCGCTGTCACGGGTATAACGGTTAGAGGTGTGTCTCCGGTGGTGACCGTGACGCTGTCGGCAGTGGCTACTGGCATGATAAGGACGCGGCAATGAGGTTCGCTGATGTCCACCATTAGGACGCCGGCTTCGTCGGCGACGATGACACGGTCGGAGACCCGTGGGTTACCGATGATGGTGACATGGTGTCGCGAGTTGGGGGTGACCTTATATTCTCCATCGGTGATGCGCATGAGCGTCACCCCGATATCCGCCGGGGAGGGGATATTAATAGTGAGCAGTAGCGCTTGACTGTTGTTCTGCATTACCCCGAAGTCGACTGGACCGGGTGCCTCCTGCAGCCAGATCGGGAGGGGTACAGCCAGGTGCAGACCGGGGTTGTTGAAAGTGAAGTGGGTGACGCGCGGCCCGATAGTGCAGAGTCCGCTGGGCGCGTAATAAGCTTGTCGTTTTTTATTCTCCAGTTCCACTATGGGCTTGATGGGGATTTTTGTCCAGGCTATGAGACTGCCATCGGCATAATTCGCCACCAGCGAAAAGGGGGAGCGGAATTGGGTTGGTTGTTCCAAGCGTAATGTTGACTCAAAACCGAAGACGTCGCGGTGGAATTCCTCCCACATATGCTGTCCAGAGAGCCAGAAGCGATAGAGCGGAAAACTGGCGAAGGTGGCATAACCGCGCCCGGTATTTTTGACAAAAATGCCGCATTGTGGTTTCAGCTCAATAGGACGCATAGGCTTGAAGCTACTCGCTTGCCACGTCGTCGTTTGCACCGCCTTGCAGAGGACATCAGTACCGAGGCGCGGCGTCATCAACGCTGAGTGGGAGATCATGTAGCCATCCTGCACACCGGAGCTTCGCAAGCCGGGAACCATCATGGGGAAACGTGGATGTTGTTGCGTTACTTCCAGATTATAGTTGGTATCAGTGAATTTCGGGTTATTATCCAACCCGAAGAGATCACGCATCAACGGCGGTAGCGAGTGCATATCACCGTTATCTTGCATGGTGCCCAACCCCACATCAGTGACGACGGTACCGCCGTTGAAGACGAATTTCACCAGCGCCAGCTGTGCCTCTTGCGGTAGATCCAGCACGGAGGGGAGCAGGATGGTGCGGTAACGGGCAATTGGCAACGCCGTGAGGTCATCCACCGAGATGTAGTCAATCTGCCCGTAGGAGGTTCCTTCATTGAGAAGGTAGAACAGCGATCCCGGCCCTCCGTATAGGAAATGCAACAGGTAGCCGTAGAGGGAGCGACCGCTTCCGGGGCCGGGCGCGTAGGGGCTGTAGACACAGGCCACCTGGGGGGTGGGGGTGCGGTTGATAAGTCCGCGCGCATTGATGTCGTTGATAGTATTTTTCCACGCTTGCAGTAATCCCTTATTACCGATCAGTTGCGGGTAATCATTCACCTCGATGCCGGCAGCCCCATGGGTCACAGCATCATAAAGGTAATTGGAGAATTGTCCGGGATCAGCGTTGCGCAGTTGTAGCCCGGCGAGCACAGCGAATTGATTACCGCGGCGGGCGATGTCTATCGCCTGTACATTATGGGTGGTGGTATCAGCTTCGGCTACTCCCGGATAGCACTCGATGACGATACCGTTAATACTGGTGTTGATACCGGGAATATTACGATAGCTATCCTGATGCCCGGCAAAGATCAGGTGGCCGCGGTCATATTCTCCCAGCATCTTCACCCATAGCTCACGCGCGAGCACCGCCGTCTGGATGCGGTAGCGCGCCAACTCGAGCATAGAGATGGTGGAGGAGCCCGGCACCGTGCTCTCACGCGTCATGATGGCTTCCGTTTTAAAATCATCCCACTTGGGGAATTTGAAGTCCCAGCGCGCGTTCAATTCGTCGATATTTTTATAGCGGCCTTGCAGATATTTTACAAAATCAGCGTCCCGTTCCTTCACTGATTTTTCGTAGAAGTTCAGGTCAGGTTCGATCAGTTTTTTCCATTGGGAATTTGACTGCATGAGAAGGTTGGCGAAGCTGGCGGTGAGCGCATTGAAGCTATAGACGGGCGGAGGATTCACCTTGTAGGAACTGCTCGCGGAGGAGCTATTCTGCACGGTCCAGGCCTCGGTGAGGTTGGCGAGGGTGCCGTATTTCGCCTCGAGGAATTGCCCAAAAGTCCCCACATCACTGATAGCGTATCCATCACGTACCGTGCTTAGGAGATAGCCTACCAGATTAGGTTTATTGGCGAAACGCGGTACCACCTGATCAAGGTAATAGTAGACGATATCCCGGTAGGATTCGCTGTGGGCATTCGCCAACATCCCACCGGACCAGTCATTGCCTGAACGTGTATAGTCTTCCGGCACCGCGAATTCCACCAGCAAGAAACACCCCGCCTTTGCTGAGGCTTTCGCCAGCTCTTCCGCCTGGAGGAGATATTCGCCGTCGGTAGAGGTGATGGTGATTAACACGGTGTTGAAACCAAGTGAGCGGTAGTAAGGGAGATATTGCGGGTCATCAATACCCAGCGGATTGCGAGCGCTCTTGGGCACATGGCAGAAAGCATCGAAACCCCGGGCGAAGTAGAGCGGAGTGGGGCGGTCATCGATCCAGATGATATTACTCCGCTGGGCGATGGTGATGGATTGCGCTATCTCAACCGCCAGCACTGTCACCGCTACCAGTAACAGGATGCGAGTAAGATATCGCACGAATAATTCGCCTTTGCAATACTGCATCATATTGATACCATTATAACTAGCAAAGGTAGATATGCCAAATAGGTGGCTTCCAGTATTTTTGTCACGCAGCGCGGCGGGCATTACCGCTATTGACACAAAGTGGTACAATATCTGCTATTAAGCTCTCAATTATAGTTTGCTTCGGATAATGTCCAGATAAAAAGGTAGCGCTATGTAGCGCGGAAATGGAACTAATGAACGTTTGTCCATATTGTGCAGAGCAGGTGCAAACTTTTTCAGGTAGCCCGGCATGTCCGCATTGCGGCCGTGGAATTTTCGATGTCCCATGTCCGCATTGTAGTAAACGGACATTGAACTTGACGCTCATTCCGCGTCATGGGCGCGTGGTATGCTTCAGTTGCCGCACCGAGATTACCGAAGCGCCGGAGCGGGCCGTCGTGAAGGTCGCCGCGCCAGTTGCGCAGCCGTTCCCCGCTCGTGAGTTAACAGCTACTCGTCGCGCCCCACGACCGCCGGTTTTGCCGTCGGCACCGGAGGCGCGCGTCACGCTGGAGGAGAACCTGGTAGGGCTGGAGCGCGCCGCGGGTGATCGTGAGATGCTCACTGCGCCCGATCTCCGCGCACTTATCGCGCGTTACCTGGATACAATTTCCGCCGTACTATTCCTGGATGACGTAATGATTCGCGGTGAGGTAACCGAGGAATGGTTGCGTGGCGGCGACCATCTCAACGGCATCATTCGTCTCTGCTATCGCCCATTGTGGCCTTTAGAGGGGGCGTTGTTGCCCGCATCAGTGCAGGCGTGGGTGCTGGCGGTGGATGACGCTGCCCGCCGCTGGCAATTTGCCCGGCGGCAGTGGCTGGCGGCAGAGTGTGGCTTGCAACTGATGCCCATCGTGCCCGGCGTTACCACCATCAATCGCTCCTGGCAGGAGGTGGACGGCCACGGTGCCGTTGTGCAGCGAATTCTCACCCCGGGTTTCCTGCTCCGTGACGAGGTACTATGCAAAGCACGGGTACAGTCGTAAAATAAACTATTCAGGTTTCTGGCCGGATTTCGGCTTTGTCGGGCAACCACGTACTTCAAGGGCGTGGTAAAGAAGGAGAACAACAATGGCGGATTTTATCATTCCCGCTGGGGCACGCGTGCTCTTTCAGGGGGACAGCATCACTGATTATGGCCGTTATCGTGAGGATCCGGCGAACCTGGGGCAGGGGTATGCCAACATGGTGGCTGGGCAAATGTCTTTGCGCCACCCTAATCATGGGATGACCTTTCTTAACCGCGGTGTCAGCGGTGATCGCATCTATGATATGGAGAAACGCTGGCTCAAGGATTGTGTCGACTTGGCCCCCGATTTCGTCAGCATTCTCATTGGTATCAACGACACCTGGCGCCGTTATGACAGTGACATGGACTCGCCTATCGCGGAATTCGAGAGTTGCTATCGTCGATTACTCGATAACGTCATTAATGAAGCTGGCGCCCGTGTGCTGATATTGGAGCCGTTCGTCCTCCCCGTCCCGGATGACCGTATCGCCTGGCGTGAAGACGTAGACCCGCGCATCGAGGCCGTTCGCCGGGTCGCACACGACTATGACACCCTGTATATCCCGTTGGATAAAATATTTAACGATATGCGCACTGCACATCCGACCACCTCATGGGCAGATGATGGCGTTCACCCGACCCCTGCTGGCCATGCGCTGATCGCGCAGGAGTGGATCAAAACTGTGGGTGGGTGAACGTGGTAGTGGTCAGCTCCCCCGCCCACCGCGAAGTGATGATGGAATAGTGCCCAGGGCGCAAGCCCTGGGCATGACTTCGCGGTGGTTTCCCCGTTCTTATGGGCATGACGCCCATCTTACCACGTCCTGGCTATTGACCGACTTGCCTATTTTCGGTCATCATATACATTAGGTAGTCCAGTATCTAATTGGTGTTACCGTGCATATATTGATGGAGGTAATTATGGAGACTGAGAGCTATGTCGGGAATGTACCATTAGAGGTGCATGGCCTGTACAATCTGGGGCATGTTAACTGGAACCTGCACGTAGCCGTGCTGGTAGAGCGCGCGCTGGCACACGGCGAGGGTGTGCTGGCGACTAATGGCGCGCTGGTGTGCAATACTGGAGTACGCACTGGACGCTCGCCCAAAGACAAATTCATCGTAGAGGATCCGGCCAGCAAAGACGAGATCATGTGGGGCAACGTCAATAAACCGATGTCACGCCCGGCATTTGAGGCGTTGAAAGCCCGCGTCTTCTCCTACCTGCAGAACCGTGAAGTCTATGTCTTCGATGGTTTCGCCGGCGCTGACGAGGAGCTACAGTTGCCCATCCGCGTGGTCAATGAATACGCCTGGCAGAATCTCTTCGTGCATCAGCTCTTCCGCCGGGTGAAACGCGAAGAACTTATCTATCATAAACCGGAATTTGTGGTGGTCTGCGCCCCTGGTTTCCATGCGGTACCGGAGCGCGACGGCACGCGCAGCGAAGCCTTCGTCATCGTCGACTTCGAAAACAAATTGATCCTCATTGGCGGCACCCAGTACGCGGGCGAGATGAAGAAATCAATCTTCTCCGTGCTCAACTACCTGTATCCCAAGCAGGGGGTCTTCCCCATGCACTGCTCGGCCAATACGGGCGAGTTCGGCGACACCGCCATCTTCTTCGGCCTCTCCGGCACTGGCAAGACCACCCTTTCAGCTGACCCGACCCGCCGTCTCATCGGTGACGACGAGCACGGCTGGAGCGACAACGGCATCTTCAATTTCGAGGGCGGCTGTTACGCCAAGGTTATCAACCTGTCGAAAAAGAAGGAGCCGCAGATCTGGGACGCCATCCGCTTCGGCTGCGTCATCGAGAACGTGGTCATCGACCCGATTCTGCATCACCCTCACTACGATGACGAGAGCATCACCGAGAACACCCGCGCCGCGTATCCGGTGGACTTCATCGACAACTGTGTAATGAGCGGCCTCGGTAAACACCCGAGTGTGGTGATTTTCCTCACCGCCGATGCATTCGGCGTGTTGCCGCCAGTGGCACGGCTCAACCCCGAGCAGGCGATGTACCACTTCCTCTCCGGCTATACCGCGAAGCTGGCGGGCACCGAAGTAGGAGTCACTGAGCCGGAAGCGGAGTTTTCCTCCTGTTTCGGCGCGCCTTTCCTGCCGCTCTCCCCGACGGTATACGCCAAATTGCTGGGCGAGAAGATCGCCAGGCATAACGTACCCGTCTACCTGGTGAACACCGGCTGGACTGGTGGCCCCGCTGGCGTGGGCGAGCGCTTCGATATCCCGGTATCCCGCGCGGTGGTTAACGCCGCACTATCCGGCGAGATGAATAACCTGGAGTTCCGCGTCGACCCGCTCTTCGGCTTTGAAGTGCCGATTGCCTGCCCCGGTGTGCCGACAGAACTGCTGGACCCAAAAAACACCTGGAAGAACAAAGAAATGTTCGACGTGCAGGCCAAAGAGCTGGCGCGCCGCTTTGTGAAGAACTTCGCCCAGTTCAAAGACGTACCTGAAAACGTAAAAGCGGCTGGCCCGAAAATCGACTAAGTGACGAATAACCTCAAAGACGCCGATTCCCTCGGGAGTCGGCGTCTTTTCTTTGAATGGAATGTACATAAATATCGCAGAGATCATCTACGCGCTAAAACTCTCCCCGGTTCCCCACGTGCTAAAGCCACATGCCCGAGAAATCGACGTGACAGGGACATATATTCGGCTAGAAATCGAGTTGCCCGACTCCTACCGACAGTTTGTCCGTGAATACGCGGATGGCGCGACGCTTTACGAGTGCCAGCACATCTGCGGGCTGGATGAGCTGGCGCATATCGAAGGTGACGGCGACCTCCCCAGCTATGAGGGGGGCAGCCACCCGGCGGCCCATATCATCCCCGTTTCCCCCGATGCGCACGGCAACGCCTGGGTCTTCCTCACCCGCACCCACGGCCACGATGGCGAGTGCCCGGTGGCCTACCTAGCTAAAGGTGTCCTCTACCGTCGTCTGGATAGTTTTTACTCCTGGCTCTCATTTGTCAGCATCAAGAAGCGGGAGCTGATCGGCACACTGTATGGGGAAGAGATAGTTAAGTTGTTAGGTTGTTAGGTTGTTACCATAACTTGCGGCCTAAAAAACTAACTATGATCATATTGCGTAAAATTCCTATCAAGCCATAGAATATGGAACATCGCCTGTTCTCTATATCCTACCATCGCTTTTTTACCAGAGAAACGAAAGGCTATTAAGGTCACATCATCTGTGATGTGATGCGGTATGGGCGCTTTTATAGCGCCCAGTGCAATACGCTCATATCCTAAGCCATGCCTGGAACTGGTACTTATTTCTCTCCAGGTGAGACTACTTAGCTTATACAAAGAAACTGCGAAGCCGGCTTTTTCGTCTTTGTCACAGCAAGTTATACAGTATTCGCTTTGCATGTCAATTAAAGAAAAAGTTGGCCGCTGCTGATCACTTGACATGGGAATAGACGTATCACTCCTGTTAATATGTCCGACATTCAAGGTTGGAATTATTTATATCTTCGATTTAGTCATGTTGTAGGAATGTCATAAAGTATTCTTTCATCGTCGCTAACGGAATCACACCTCCGCCATTATTATATGTGTCCTTCCACGGTCTTTCTTCATGTGTCATATCCCGCAACTTCCATGCAGAGAATTGCCCGAAACAACTATAAACATCATCAAGTACATCCCGTTCTTGCTGACTATATTTTGTGTAGTCAATATTCGCGGGGCCGTCAATGGCCTGGTCACCAAATTTCTTATATTCATGATAAAGATCGGGCACTACCGGGCCGTGCGTCCATGCTTCGATAGGGTCATTAAACAAGGGAGTGTTATAAAGCGCCAGATATACACCCTGAGCATAGTAGACGAGTTTCTGCAATTTGAGGTTAGAAATAAGATCGCGACCTTCCTCATCATTTGAAACCAGAAAATATTCCGCTACGTTTTTTGCGCTTAACATTTTACTCGCTCCTTACCCTCAACGTTTGTGATATAATAGCAATTTTTGCATACATTTGTTTTCGTGTAAAGTGTTTTGTGCAGGATTAATCTACACATTTCTGCATTTCCATTTGCCCCTATCCTACCGACAGGGTATAATCAGTACCGTATCTGAATACGATGCGGAGGAGCGGTGATGTATCCAATTCCGGCAATTGATATCCGTGGTGGCAAGTGTGTGCGGCTGGCGCAGGGGGAGTACTCGCGCGAGACGGTGTATGGGGATGACCCGGTGGCTATGGCGCTGCACTGGCAAGCACTGGGGGGCGTGCGTCTGCATGTTGTCGACCTTGATGGCGCGCGTGAAGGATCGCCGTGCAATCATGAAATAATTGCCGCCATCGCGCAGGCGCTGGATATCCCGGTGCAGGTGGGCGGGGGTATTCGCGACGCTGACACGGTAGAGAAGTTACTCGCGCTGGGAGTAGACCGGTGTATCCTCGGCACCCGCGCTGCGCAGGACCCGGAGTGGGCGCTGGAGATGTTCCGCACCTTCGGCGAGCGGCTCATCCTCGGCATCGACGCAAAAGACGGTAAAGTAGCGGTGAAGGGCTGGGTGGAGACTACTGAGTTGACTGCCACCGAGTTGGCGCTGCAATTGAAAGCCGCCGGGGCGGTGCGCATCGTCTACACCGATATCAGCCGCGACGGTATGCTCACCGGGCCTAACGTCCATGCCACCGCGCGCCTGGCGGAAGATACCGGCATGGCGGTCATCGCCAGCGGCGGCATGAGCGCAATTGACGACCTGATCCATTTATCAAAACATCCCGGCATCGAAGCGGCCATTATCGGCCGTGCCCTATACACCGGTGGCATCGACCTGGCGCAGGCGGCGAAGCTATTCACAGTATGATAAAAATCGGCACCGACATCGAGCAGATATCGCGTATGGAGGCGGCGTTGGCGCGCACCCCACGGCTGGCTGCGCGCATCTTCAGCGCGGCAGAGTGCGATTACTGTGCGGGGAAAGCGAACCCCGCGCAGCACTACACCGCACGCTTTTGTGCCAAAGAAGCCTTCATCAAAGCGCTGGGACAACCGGTATCCTTGCAGGAGATTGAAGTAACCCGCACCCCTGACGGCCAACCCACCCTCCACCTGACCGGCTGCGCCGCCGAATACCTGGGTGAGCGGCAAGTGCAAGTCTCGCTCTCGCACGCCGGGGATTATGCCACGGCGGTGGTGGTTATTTTTTGAGTTCCCGTTCTCATGGGCGGGGGACGCCCATGAGAACGGCCAAATAGCGCGTAACCTCATGGTCACCCCCTGGGAACGCCAATCTCCGCATTGGCCCGTCCCCCGCCTCCGTAGCCCGCGCCCGCCGCGGCGCGTATTTGCTGATGAACACCAAGCGCGCCACGGCGGGCGCGGGCTACAGTTCCACCAAGCGCGCCACCCATGTTACGAGCCAAACGCC
>JBBRXO010000035.1:0-23754 GCA_038248345.1 Armatimonadota bacterium
GGTAAAAAAGGCCCTCTATGAACGCGTAGGGGTGCGTGAATACTGGCTGGTACACCCAGACGAAAAATGGGTGAACATCTTCCTGCGTGACGATAAAGGCAAGCTCGTTCAACAGAACACCTACGACGCCAATGACACGCCCGATGTGAGTATTTTACCCGGCCTGAAGATCGAGCTGGCGCTGGTGTTTGCTGATATCGGTGAGATGGACGAGACGAATGAGAAAAAAGTGAAGGTGAACGGCCCGCTTACTTAAACACCACTACCCCAGCCACCTTCATCACTGTAACCCTTGGTTGCACTATCGCCATCTTGAGTGCATAGACAATATTTCCCTACTCGCTATCGCTAACGCAGCACGCCTCGTGCGGGTCTACTGGGGTCTCATTCAGGCCCACGCCGGTGGTTTTGATCAGGTAGTCGTCGATGGCGCTGTGTACCGCTTGCTCGGCGAGCATGGAGCAGTGCATTTTGATGGGGGGCAGGCCGTCGAGGGCTTCGGCTACTGCTTTGTTGGTCAGCGCCAATGCCTCGTTGATGTTCTTGCCGATGATCATCTCGGTGCTGATGCTGCTGGTGGCGATGGCGGCGCCGCAACCGAAGGTCTGAAATTTTACATCGGTGATGATATCATCTTTCACCTTGATGTACATCTTCATTACATCGCCACAGACGGGGTTACCCACGGTGCCGATGCCGTCAGCATCGGGCATTTCGCCCACGTTGCGCGGATTGGCGAAATGGTCCATAACCTTCGCACTATATTTCTCTGCCATAATATACCTCGCTTTTTTTACTTACGTTCGCGCTATTGGCGTCCCCAGCAATGCCATATGCGCTTCATTCACCACACACTCTTTGGTGTGGTCGGTGCCACAATGCAGGCAACAATCCTGCACCGTGCGCTCGTCGCGCAGTGCCGCACGCAGCAGCTGCTCCAGCAGTGTCAGCAGCGTCTCCCGATCGTTCACCGGCAGGCATTGCAGGGCCTCCTCCAGCCGGGCCATGCGTGCGCACTGTATCTGCGCCAGCGCATCCGTCCCGGTGGCGGTCACCGTCAATATCACCAATCGCCGGTCGACGCCACTCTCGTGGCGGTCTACCAGCTCCATGCGCACCAGCCGATCAGCGAGCCGGGTGGCGGACGGGATGCTGATATGCAGCCCCTCAGCCAGCGCCTTCACCGAACAGCCGTTGTGCCGCTGCAGGAAGATGAGCGCTTCCAACTGCGACGACGTCATATCCCCCCCGGTCACCTCATCCAACAGGCGACTGGTGAGCACGGTGGCGGAATACGACAGCAACAGCTCGACACACTGATCCAGCCGCCCCTGCGATATCCCGTCCTGCAAATTTTTCGTCGTCATGTTCATTACCTATGCTAATTATTACCTAATGATTACCCGCATGTCAAGGTGGGGAAACCTGCGCAAATATCCCGGCAGGAATGACGCCGTCGTTCGTCGAAGTTATAACACATGAATCACCATACACTTGATCCGAAAGAAACTGTTAATACCGGACGCGATATTCTGCTACAGGAAGCGCAGGCTATCTTGGCAATGGCGAACCGGCTGGGCACGGAGTTTGAGAGCGCTGTCGAGCTACTGCTGAACTGCAGCGGACGCGTGGTTGTCACTGGCATGGGCAAATCCGGTGCAGTGGCGCGCAAGATCGCCGGTACATTGGCCTCCACCGGCTCGCCCGCCCTTTTTCTTCATCCGGCTGAGGGAGTACACGGCGACCTGGGGATGGTTACTACTGGCGATGTGCTGGTGGCGCTGTCGAATAGCGGTAATACCGAAGAGCTAAACGCTATCCTCCCCGCTATCGCCCGGATCAATGTGCCGATTATTGCTCTCACTGGTGGCCGCGAAAGTCAATTAGCGCGCGCCGCCACCGTGGTGCTGGATACTTATATTGAGCGCGAGGTATGCCCATTCAACCTCGCGCCCACCACCTCCACTACCGCTCAGATCTCCATGGGCGATGCGCTGGCTATCACTACCATGTTGCGGCGCAAATTCACTAAACACGACTACGCCAAGCTACACCCGCGGGGCGCGTTGGGCCGCCGCCTGCTGTTAATTGTAGGCGATGTCATGCGCACCGGGGAGAATCTGGCGGCCGTGCCCGCTGATATGATGCTGAAGGAAGTCCTTTTCGCCATCACTGCCGCCCACGCCGGCTCCGCCGTGGTGGTAGATGCCAATAATCACCTCCTCGGCCTCATCACCGACGGCGACCTGCGCCGCGCACTGCTGCAGGACGAGGACGCGCTGAAGAACCCCTGCAGCAAATATATGACCCGCATCCCGCGTACCGTCACCCCCGAGCGCCTGGCCGCCGAGACCCTGCCGATAATGCAAGGCCCCCCGCAGATCGGCGAAATGCCCGTGCTGGATGCCGATGGCGTCGTGGTGGGGATGATCAACTTAAAAGACCTGCTGGAGGCGGGAATAGTTTAGTAGGGGCACAAGGCTTGTGCCCACGTCGTGGCGGGGGACGGGCCAATGCGGAGATTGGCGTTTGTAGCCCGCGCCCGCCGTGGCGCTCTTGTATGCACATACCGTGCCACGGCATTACGAATACGCGCCACGGCGGGCGCGGGCTACAGAGCTACGGGGTAGGGGCAGGCGGCCAAATCGGGGACTGTCCTCGCGCACAATTTCCGGTATAATCGTGATTTATACCCGCCATAGTTAGTCTCATTTTCCGGCCGGGTGGGACAGTCCCAACCGGATACCAGGCACGAAAACAGGTGCAACTATGGAAGGCCGGGCTATTGATATACCGGGTGCTGTGCGCGAGGACAGTCCTCAATTGATGCCGCTGCGGTCACCACTTATTTACTCTTCTCTTCCCCATCCTCTTCTACTACTTCCGCAACATCGGCTGGCGCTATGGGTTCCTCCTCGTCCAGATCAAAGGGGGCGGGGGCGAGGAACTCCAGGGGTTCTTTTTCTACTTCCGCTATCGGGGCTTCCGGTACCTCGGGGATACTTTCACCTTGATGGTTTTGCCGTTGTAGGCCTCGGAGACCTTCCCGTGCGCTTAAGTTCTGGTCGTCGAGGATATTGGGAGCGTCATTGGTGGGCACCGGGGCCTCCTCGACAGGCATCTCCACTGGCTCCTCAGGGACAAATTCCAGCACGCCGCCTTTTTTCTGCAGTAGTGCGGTGACGGTTTTGTGTTCGTTTTGGGTGGCTAGCGCCAGCGGGGTCTCGCCGCTGATGTTAAGTGGGTTCACCTCGGCGCCGCTCTTCAGCAGCATCTCTACTACCTCTTTTTTGCCCTCGGCTGCGGCGCAATGTAGCGGAGTGGTGTTGCCACTACCGGCTTTGTTGACGTCCGCCCCCGCTTTGATGAGGAGCGGCACTACCGTGGATGCCCCCACACGGGCGGCCCAATGCAGTGGTGTCTGGGCGTAATAATCTACCGCATTGACATTGGCGCCGCCGGCCAGCAACGCCGTGACGACATCCTTGTACCCCTGGCGCGCCGCATGGAAGAGCGCGGTTGCTCCCTGAGTATCGGCAGCATCGACGTCTACCCCCGGCTGGTTGAGGATGAGGGTGACAATCTTCGCCTGCCCGTTATCGGCGGCAAAATGCAACGGGGTGAGGGCGTCGGGGTCGGGAGTGATGACGTCGGTACCATTTTTAAGCAGGAAGTCGGCCAACGCCACACTCTTTTTCATGATGGCCACGTACAGTGCAGAACGCCCTACAGTGTCGTGAATATTAACCTCGGCGCCCCGGCTCACCAGCAGGGATACGAGCTTGGTCGTGCCTTTTTCCACTGCCAGATGCAGCGGTGTATCACCATTGGGATCGCCGATATTGATCTCCGCCCCCGCATCGAGTAACGCTGTGACAATCTTTTCATTGCCTTTGTTCACGGCCAGATGCAACATGGATAGGTAGGCGTCGTCGCGCGTATTGGCCAGCGCGGGGTCTTCCGCTAGCGCCTTGTTCACCTTGGGGGCGGCTCCGCTCTGCACCAGCTTGATGAACGCAGGATCACCCGGCATCAGGGTATCGGCATGGATGGCCTGGGGGAACTCCGGCGACTTCACCACCGAGGCTAGGTTTTGCGGCAACACATACGCAGCCGCTGGCTCGATATTAGCGGGCGTGCCCTGTTGGGCTAACTCATATTGATCGACTAGTTCCACGGGGCGCGCGACGACCTTCACGTCTTTATCTCGGCCCAAACGCTTCAGGGCGCTATTGCGCCAGATGTCGGTCTCCCCGCAGCGGGTACAACGCGCCAGGAAGACATCCACATCACTATCACAATTAGGGCACTTCATCTCAATATTCCTCAAACAATTGCCGGATGGAGCTATTTTACAGTGTATATATTCTGCTTTAGCTGTGCAATGTCCTTTTGCGGTTACGAGCGCGAAACCATGCTGGCGCCTTTATTTACGAGTAATTTGATCACATTAGCATGCCCATTTTCTGCCGCGTGGAAGAGCGCCGAGGCATTATGCGAATCAAGGGCATTCACGTCTGTCCCCGGATGTTCCACCAGCAGCGTGGCGATTTTAAGCTGCCCTTTGCCAGCGGCCAGATGCAACGGGGTGAGACCATCGTTATTGTTAATATTCACCGCGGCGCCGCGCGACAAGAGCAGGCTGACGAGCTTGTCCGCGCCTTTCTTCACCGCCAGATGCAACGGGGTATCGCCGATAGAGTCGCCGATGTTGATCTCCGCCCCGGAGTCCAGCAGCACCGTGATGACCTTGTCTTTGCCCTTTTGCACGGCGATATGCAGCATCGTCTCGGACTCTTCGTCGCGGGTGTTGGCCAGCGTCGAGTTATCCGTGAGCAGGGCCGCAATCTTGTCAGCGGCCCCCTTCTGCACTACCTTAAGGAACTCGGGGGTGGCCAGCGCCAGCGTAGTTGCTGGGACAGCGCGGGTGATATCCGGTGCGTGAATCTCGAACGGTAAAGTCGGAGCGGTCGGGTTTTCTGCTCCAGCGTAGACACTGTCCGGCGCTGGCTCGGTCGGCTTTGAAGTCGTTATTTCGAGTTCTGCAAAACGATCAACCAGGTTCATTGGCCGATTTGACGACAGGTGCACATCCTTCACCCGCCCCACGCGGAGCAGTGCAGCATTGCGCCAGATATCGGGCTCACCGCAACTGGTACAGCGCTTCAGGAAAGCATCCACATCACTATTACAATTCGGGCACTTCATCGTTAATCCTCAATCCACTGACCACACCTGACATCCATTATTATTAACGTTCCACTTTTTCGCTTGATTTCCTTTTTTGATAAAGGCCTGGGGCGGTGCCCCAGGGATAAAAACGGGGATCTACCCCCGTACCTTCGCCCCCGCTTTTTCTCCCTGCCGTAAAAACGCCAGTATCGCTAGCGCGACCCCTTCATCTTCCACTATCTCCCAGTGGTTTACCGGGAAGTCGTGGTGCTCCAGCGGGAGTTCCGGCGGTAGCTCCAGGCTGCTCCAGCGGCCTACCACATTGTCGTTGGGGTATCCCTCCAGCGCGTTGTTGCCCTTGCGTCCGGTGAGCAGCAGGTGGCGCACCTCTGGCCGGGGCGGGTAGGGGGTGTTGAAACGTTTATCAAATCCGGCGGAGCGGAGCCAGTGTACCGGCAACAGATTGTAGCAGTTCACCCCGCCGTTGGGGGTGCCGGTCATGATCAGGCTGCGTACGTTGCCTGCGCCGGGCAGGTGCATATAGCAGCGGGCGACTAACCCCCCGGCACTGTGCCCCATGATATGAATATCGCGCTCGCCCACGCCGTATTGCTGCAGAAATGCCACCACTTCATGGGCGTTATCCTCCGGCACCATGCCCATCCCCGGGTCCATCGCCAGCCAGGCGAAGTCATACTGCGCGCCGATCTCCGGCTGCAGCCGCTGGTAAAGCCAGTAGAAGTTGCGTGTTGACCCGCCGTAGCCGTGCAGAAAGAGGAAGAGCGGCTTGCCAGTGCTGGCGGGCAGCGGTGGCATCGGATGCTTCCCAGTGAAATACCGTGACACCTGCCGCGCGAAGAAGTCGATAATCACGCGGATAGGGGTGACTACGGTGAAACGCTTCTTATCGTTTTTCAATAGTTCCGTTCCTTTTGCCAGGTATTGATTCATTCCAAACGTGGGCCTCGCTCACAACCCAATTGTAGGGGCACAAGGCTTGTGCCCACGTCGTAACTATCCTATTCAATTGGTTATGTCTCTTATACTACGTATCGAGGGCACATGCCATGTGCCCCTACAAAAATCTATACAGGTTGAGATAATAGTTAAACAGCATTATTACGCTGGGACTGAAGTCCCGGCTGCGTGGCGCTACGCGCCGGTCGTCCGCCCGAAGGTTGTCCGTGTTAGCGGACGATTGTCATTTGAAATGCCTAGAACTATTATACCACATACCCCTTCATCTTACCGGCTTCCGATTGCGGAAGATCAGACAATAGTGGTGGTGATAGTTGGGGACGAATATGTGGGGGTAGCCCCAGATGCCCAGCGGTTTGCTGTTCTGTATCCAGATTTTCTCCCCCTGGAAGAGCAGGTCGTCCTTCAGTGCGCGGGTTAAATCCCAGGCCAGCGGGATCACTTCGCCATCGGGGGCGCGGTAGTTCTGGATGACTACCACCAGGTAGGCGTCCGGCTTGAGCGTGCGCGCCACCCCGCGATAGATATCCGCCAGCTCACTGATGAAGGTGTCATGGTCGTGGATATTGCCCAGGTCATGCGGGTCTTTCTCGCTGTACACCGTATCCAGCCCCTCTTTGGCGGCGCGCTGCTTTTGCTTTGAGTTCACCTGCCCGCGGCTGGTGTGCAGCATGGCCCCGTAGGGGGGCGAGGAGATGGAGAAATCGAACTGCGGCAGCCCCTCCTCGGTGAAGGACAGCCCCTCCGCCGCCAGTTTTTCCAGTTGAGGTGCCCAGTACTCCGGTGTCGATAGAGCACGTGAGTCCCCCTGCAGCGCGTATTGCGGCGGCATCATCAGCGCCAGCCGCATTTGCATCACCTCGGTGTACTTCGGCGATAACTCTACCCCCACCCCACGTCGCTCCTGTTCCGAGCAAGAGACCAGCGTGGCCCCCGACCCGGCGAAGGGATCGAGCGCCCAGCCGCCCGCCTTGGTGAAGAACTTCAGAAACTCCGCCACCATCTCCTCCGGGTAACGCGCCGGATGCAATTCCGTATTCTTGTTCTTATGATACCGGTGCGAGTCGCACTGAAACCAGGTGCGGGTGAAGATAATCCACTCTTTGCCGGTGAGGTCGTTGAGGGTGTTAATCTTTTTCTTCTTTTCTGTTTCCATCACTGGAGTATAACGGAATAGCGGAGGATGTTCAAATTAATTACGAATTACGAATTACGGGGGGCTCGTAATTCGTAATTATCTCCACCGCACCCGCCACGCCGCCGACTTCGCTCATGTCTATCCACTGCACACGTGGGTCGGCGTTGAACCAGGTGTACTGGCGGCGGGCGTAGCGACGGCTGTCACGGATTGAGAGCTCCACCGCAGTAGCGTAATCGTATTCACCGCGCAGGTAGCCGCCGAATTGCCGGTAGGTGATGCCCTTCATACTGGTCAAATCCGGGCTATAGCCGGCCTCCACCAGTCCGCGTACTTCTGCCAGCAACCCAGCATCCAGCTGCTCGCGGATGCGCGCCGCCAGCCGGTCGTGGAGCGTTTCCCGGGGGATAGTGAGGCCAAAAATACACGGGGCGTAGGGGCTGGCATCATTGGTGGCCGGTTTCCAGCTGAAGCTGGATAGCGGGCATCCGGTGAGGTGGTGCACCTCCAGCGCCCGCACGGTGCGGTGTACGTCGTTCGGGTGCAGGCGGGCGGCGGTAACCGGGTCAATCTCCGCCAGGCGGGCGTGGATCACCTCTGGCCCCAGCCGTTCCGCTTCCTCGGTCAACTCGCGGCGGAAGGTCATATCCGTGGGGTGCGGCGGGAACTCCCAGCGATCGAGCAACGAATTGATATACAGGCCGGTGCCCCCGGCGAGTATCGGCACCGCACCACGTGCGCTGATCTCGGTGATAAGTGCATCAGCCCGCGCCACGTAGTCGGCGACGGTGAACTCATCATCGGGGTTCACCAGGTTTATCAGGTGATGCGGGATCCCCTGTTTCTCCGCTGCCGTAGGCTTGGCGGTCCCGATATCCATACCGCGGTAGATCTGCATTGAGTCCGCCGTGAGCACCTCTGCGCCCAGCGCCTGCGCCGCTGCCACCGCCACCGCCGTCTTGCCCACCGCTGTCGGCCCTACCAATACCAGTACCGGAATCTTTACCATATTCGTTATTTTAGCCGATATGGCAGGTAATTGCCCACCGATGGCGTAAATATGCAATAACATTCCATGTGGAGGTGGGTATGGCGAAGTTGTACGGGCGAGAATATACACGGCGCGAGCTGGAGGGACATATTGGACGGATAGAGCAGTTGGGGGGGATTCGCCCAATTGAGCTTACCGCCGGGCGTGAGCGAGGGGTGCGCGGGTTTGATATCGACACTGGTAGTGGCCTGTGCTTTACCGCATTGGCGGATCGGGCGCTGGATATCTCCAAAGCCACCTTCAACGGGCGCTCTCTCGCCTACATCTCCCCGGCGGGGCAGGCGCACCCGTCCTATTTTGAGCCGCAGGGTTTGAGCTGGCTGCGCAACTTTCCCGGTGGGCTCCTGAGTACGCAGGGGTTATCATATCTGGGTTCCCCGTGTGTGGACGAGGGAGAAGAGCTGGGGCTGCATGGGCGGGTGAGTAACCTGCCGATGGACGAGATCGGCCACTGGGGAGAATGGCGCGGTGATGAGTACCACATGTTCCTGCGGGGTAGCCTCGCAGAAGGGGCGATATCCAACGGTAACTTGCGGCTTACCCGGCAGATCTCCGCGCGATTGGGGGGCAACGCATTTACTATAGACGACACCGTGACCAACTTGGGGGGGCTAACAGTGCCGTTGATGGTGCTTTACCACTGCAACCTGGGCTTCCCGTTACTTGCCCCCACGGCAGAATTACTCTGCTCCAGCCGTCGGGTCACCCCGCGTGATGACTTCGCCACTGCCGGGCTGCATGACTTTGCGCGCTTCATCACCCCTACGCCCGGCATCGCCGAGCAATGCTATTATCACGATATGGTGGCGGATAGCGACGGCATGGTGACTACGGCGCTGGTGAATACCGCACTGGACGGGGGACTGGGCCTGCAGATCAGCTACGATAAAGCCACCCTGCCGGAGTTTGTGGAGTGGAAGATGATGGGCTACAGCGACTACGCGCTGGGGTTGGAACCCGCCAATTGCCTCGTAGGCGGCCGCGCTGTGGAACGCGCTGCCGGTCGTCTGAAGAGCCTGGAACCCGGCGAAGAGAAGAAGTACCACCTGGAATTCCGGGTATTGGCGGGCACGACAGAGATAGCCGAAGCGCGCGAACGAATTGGGCGGTTGGGGTGATAATCAGTTCCAAATTCTAAGTTGAATTGCCCCCCCCTTTTCTAAATTTGGAAAAAACGGTATTATTATCGCTGATTGCTTGCAAAGCACATGAGGAGGACATATTAATGTCAGAGCAGACTTTTGAGACGATTAAACAGATCGTCGTTGAAGAATTAAACGTAGCAGCGGAAGACGTGAAGATGGAATCGTCTTTCCAGGACGACCTGGGCGCCGATTCGTTGGCACAGGTTGAGCTGATTATGGCGCTCGAAGAGAAGTTCGAGCTGGACAGCATTCCCGACGAAGACGCTGAGAAGCTCAAAACCGTAAAGAATGCAGTTGAGTACATCGACAGCCGTCTTGGCTAATCTATCCAACTAGTTTTTTCGGAAGGAACTTCACAGCGCATGATAACACCACGTGTGGTAATTACGGGCGTAGGTGCGGTTACCCCCCTTGGCATCGGCATTGACGCTACATGGCAGTCGATTCTGCGCGGGGTATCTGGCGCAGGCCCGATAACATCTTTTGATGTAACTGAATACAACGCCCGTTTCGCTTGTGAGGTTAAAGGCTTCGAGCCGACAGACTTCATGACCCCTAAGGCAGCGAAGCATATGGATCGTTTCGTTCAGTTCAGCGTCGTGGCGGGCCAGATGGCTCTCAAAGACGCCGGGATTGAACTAGGCGAAGAAAACGGCGCCGAATGTGGCGTGGTGATCGGCTCAGGGATCGGCGGTATGGCCACCTGGGAGAAACAGCACGCCATCCTGCTGGAGCGCGGCCCGAACCGTGTGAGTCCGTATCTCATCCCCATGATGATATGCGATATGGCGGCGGGGATGGTCTCTATCGAGCTAGGAGCGCGCGGGCCCAATATGTGCGTAGTCACCGCCTGTGCCTCCGGGGCTAATGCTATCGGCGAAGCGGCGGAGATGATCCGCCGCGGCAGCGCCAAAATGATGGTCACCGGCGGAGCCGAAGCAGCCATCGTACCAGTGAGTATCGCCGGATTCGCCTCCATGAAGGCGCTCTCCTTCCGCAATGACGATGCCGAACACGCCAGTCGACCTTTTGACGCCACGCGTGACGGTTTCGTGATGGGCGAGGGAGCCGGTATCGTAGTACTGGAAGAGTACGAACATGCCCGCGCCCGCGGTGCCCATATCTACGGCGAGCTCTGTGGCTATGGCGCCACCGGCGACGCCTACCATATGACCTCGCCCGACCTAAGTGGGCGCGGCGGCATCGCCGCCATGCAGGCGGCCATGCGCCAGGCGGGCGTCACCCCCGAGCAAATTGGCTACATCAACGCCCACGGCACCTCAACGCCAACTAACGATAGAATCGAAACGATGGCGATCAAAAAAGCCTTCGGCGATTGTGCCTACCAGATTCCGGTAAGCTCCACCAAGTCGATGACCGGGCATATGCTCGGTGCGGCTGGCGCGGTAGAGCTAATCTTCTGCCTGCTGGCCATGCGCGACAACGTAATCCCGGCAACGACCAACTACACCACCCCCGACCCGGAATGCGACCTGGACTACGTGCCCAACACCACCCGCGAAGGGAAAATCAACTACGCCCTCAGCAACTCCCTCGGCTTCGGCGGCCACAACGCCACTTTGGTGGTGGGAAGAGTCTGATATAGGATCAACAACCATCAGCTATCCCGTATCACGGGGTGGCTGATGGTTTTTTATTATCCACCCCCTTCAGGGGGTGGATATAATGACGAATGGGGCTGTCATCCCATTCAGGGAGGAATAATAATCACTATCCCCATACCATGGGCTTACGCCCTGACAATTACCCACATCTTTGAGGCTAGTCCGCCACGAAGTGGCAGGAGAAAAGAAGAATTTTATACACTCCCACATCCACAGACGTTGCCCGTTGCTAGCATTACATGCCCTTTTAGGGCGAATTTCTACCAACTTATGGGTTAATCCGCGTGTTTAATTCATCCCGCACCGCAAAATAGCCCGTGTTCATCGTTACACCTCAATATTTGTTGAGCTATAAGTAAATAGTCACCAATTGTCCGCCTGTTGTCTTGTTTTCGATTCAGTAATTAGAGAGGTTATTGCAAAACTTCTTCGTCTCTTGGCAATAATTAACCAGGTAGGGTACAATAACGCAGGAGCGTGAAACGATGATTATCGCATTAGGTACTGACCATGCGGCATTTGTGTACAAAGAAGTAATGCGGCAGGTAATTGAAAGTATGGGTCATACGGTGCTGGATTGCGGCACTGATTCAGTTGCACCCGTAGATTATCCGGTGATCGCTGTGAAGGTGGCTCGCTCGGTGCGCGAAGGGCGCGCGGAACGCGGAGTATTTCTCTGTGGCACCGGTATCGGCGGCTCCATTGCGGCCAACAAGGTGCATGGTATCCGCGCAGCGCTCTGTGCTGAGACCTACTCGGCTCGGATGGCCCGTGATCACAATGACGCCAATATGCTTTGTATGGGGGCGCGCGTCATCGGCATCAGCTTGGCCGAAGATATTCTCCGCGTTTTCCTCACTACTGAATACAGCAATGATCCACGTCACCAACGCCGTATTGACCAGTTGAACGCGACTGAACAGGTATAATACCCGCAAATTTTGCCGGGTAGCGAAGGTATTGATCGCGTGAATTTGACGACTAGCGATACGACCGCGATGTTACTGACTTCCGAGCTGGGGACATCCGAAAAGATGGCGTTGGGGGTGTTGGCATTGCTGGTGGCACTGGTGGTCACCATGTTGCTCACCCCAGTGGTGATGCGCTGGGCGATTGCCGCCAAAGCGATGGTAGCCCCCGGCGGGCGGCACGTGCATGAGACGGCCACCCCGCGCTGGGGCGGCCTTGCCATGTACGTCGGCTTCCTGGTGGCGGTGATCGTGCTGGAAGTCGTCGTTTGGAAGCTAACCGGGCAGAATCTGGTACACCGGAAGATCGCCGGAATCCTCTTCGGCGGCGCTCTCATCACGGCGCTGGGCGCGTATGACGACAAGTATAACATAAAGGCGTCTTACAAGCTCCTCGGACAGGCGCTCATCGCTGCTATGCTGGTCTTCCCCCCCTTTGAGTTGCGCATGGCTGTCGCCTTCAATACCGACATCTTCGGCCCGCAGCAATCGAGCCTGGTGGGGCTGATACTCTCTTCGGCGCTCACCATCATCTGGATCGTGCTGGTCACCAATATCATTAACCTCATCGACGGGCTGGATGGGCTGGCGGCGGGGGTTTCCGGCATCAGCGCCCTTACTTTTGTGGTCATCGCACTACTGTTGAAAGGCCCGTCCAGCGATCCCATACTGGCAGCGGCGGTAGTCGGCTCCTGCATAGGCTTTCTCCGTTACAACTTCTCCCCAGCCCGCATCTTCATGGGGGATGCCGGCAGTCACTTCCTCGGTTATACCATCGGCGCGCTCTCGTTGTTATATAACTACAAGGTCGCAACCGGGCTGGCTTTTGCCATCCCGGTACTCATACTGGCGGTACCCATCTTCGATACCATCTTCGCAATCGTGCGGCGCATGTTCCGTGGCAAACCGATCTTCACTGCTGACAAAGGCCACCTGCATCATCGTCTGCTGAATATGGGGCTCACCCAACCACAAGCCGTGCTGACGATATATGCCATCACCACCATCGGCTGCCTCATCGCGGTGTGGCTGGCGGTGATTCGGTAAACTCCTCACCGGTTACACTTCAGAATCACATATGATATAATAACGCCATGCCTGCCAATACCCTATACTATGGCGATAACATTGATGTGCTACGGGATAATGTGAAGGATGAGACCGTCGATCTGGTATACCTTGACCCACCCTTCAACTCCAAGCGCGATTATAACCTGCTCTTTAAGACTCCTGCCGGGCACGAGTCCGAGTCGCAGGTGACCGCCTTCGTCGACTCCTGGCATTGGGGTGAGCAAGCGGAAATTGAATTTGCCCAGATACTGCATCAGCCGAACACGCAACTTGCCGAGATGATGCGCGGCTTTCGTTCGTTTCTCGGGCAAAATGACGTGATGGCATATCTGACGATGATGGCAAACCGTTTGCTGGAATTACACCGTGTAATGAAGCCGTCGGCTAGTATATACTTGCATTGTGACCCCACGGCCAGCCATTATCTTAAGCTGCTCATGGATGCGGTGTTCGGGGCAGCTAGCTTTCGTAATGAAATCATCTGGCATTATCAGCGCTGGCCCGCCAAACAAAAGAATTTTCAGCGGATGCGCGATGTAATCCTCTTTTACTCTCAAGGACATCGACAGAATGTATTCAACGTCTTATTGGAGCCGCTTTCTGAAGGAACGCTGAAACGGTGGCGTGGGAAAAAGAGTAAAGTAGAATTTGATGGTAAAGTGCGATTGGTAACACAGATGACGGACGAGGAATCTCCCGGACGACCAATTGATGATGTCTGGGATATTCCTGTGATTAATTCGCAGGCAAAAGAACGCCTGGGTTACCCAACCCAAAAACCTGAATACTTGTTAGAACGAATAATTGAGGCCAGCAGTATGCCCGGTGACCTGGTGCTCGATCCTTTTTGCGGTTGCGGCACCGCAGTGGTTGCGGCGGAGAAACTCGGTCGGAAGTGGATAGGCATTGATATCACTCATTTGGCAGTGAATATGGCAAAAAAGCGGCTAGATGACGCTTTCCCTGGTATTGTTTACAAAGTTTGCAATGTGCCAGAATTGAGTGATGTTTTTGTATAAGTTTATGCTATCATGCCTTGCATATGGGACTGCATAAATGGTTTCAGCACAGTTTCGGATTTCGATTCAACAATCTACTATGGGCAGAGGCAATAAGAGAGAATACTAACATTACCCCGGGCGAAACCCGGGGAAGGTTAAGCCGTCCCGTGCGAATGGCGATAGGCTGGCGGGTTTGAACGCTCTAACCAGCCTTGGAACTTGGAACTATTTCCGTAGGAGAATAAATGGCAATAACAGTAGTAATGGTAATAGGCACGCGCCCGGAGGCGGTGAAGATGGCTCCGGTGGTGCTGGCGCTGCAGCAGGATGGCGTCTTTGAGGTGAAGGTAGTGCTCACCGGGCAGCATCGCGAGATGCTTGATCAGGTGATGCGCCAATTCGGCATCGCGGGCGATACTGACCTCGATATCATGCGCCCGAATCAGACGCTCACCGGCATTACCATCCGTGCTCTGGAAGGCCTTGACCGTGCCTATGAAGAGCTGAAACCCGATATCGTCCTGGCGCAGGGCGATACCACCACCGTTTTCGCTGCCGCGCTGGCGGCCTTCTATCACCGCGTCCCCTTCGGGCATGTGGAGGCGGGACTGCGCACCGGTGACAAATATTCCCCCTACCCGGAGGAGATGAACCGCCGGCTGGCCGGGCCGCTGACCGACCTGCATTTCGCCCCCACCACTGCCTCACGTGACAACCTGCTACATGAGGGCGTGTCGATAGATAGTATCTATATCACCGGCAATACCGTCATCGATGCGTTGCTCTTCGCTGCCAACAAGGGCAAATTGCCCGAGGAATTCAAGTGGGCTGACGAAGAGGGTGGGCCGTTGGTGCTGGTGACCGCACACCGCCGCGAGAATTGGGGCGAACCGCTGAAAGAAGCCTGCCTGGGGATGCTGGATATGCTGGAGCGGGTGCCGGAGGCGCGGCTGGTCTATGCGGTACACCGCAACCCGGTGGTGCGCGAGACGGCCAACGAAGTGCTGGGTAACCACCCACGCGTGCGCCTGATCGAGCCGCCCGACTACTTTGATTTCGTGCAACTACTGAAGCGCGCCCGGCTCATCCTCACCGATTCCGGCGGCATCCAGGAGGAGGCCCCCAGCCTTGGTGTGCCAGCGCTGGTACTACGTGAATCCACCGAGCGCCCCGAGGCTATCAAAGCAGGGGTTGCCAAGCTGGTGGGCACTAACCGTGCGTTAATTGCTGATGAAAGTGTGCGTCTATTAACCGACGAAGCCGCCCACGCCGCCATGGCCCACGCGCATAACCCTTATGGTGATGGCGAGTCCTCCGTGCGTATCGTAGCAGCGCTGAAGAAATACTTTGGCTTGTCTTCGGAGGTGCCGGCAGAATTTTTTGCAAAAAAGGCAGGCTGAGATGGCAACTGTGACACCGTGCGTTACCGAAGTGTTCGAGGAACAACCTTCTACCCATTTACCCTGGTGGCGAACGTTAGCGTTCGCCGCACTACTCGGTGCGTTGGCTGTCTTTGGCTACATGGATTTTGACCAGTATCTGCGCCCCACGGTGACGATACTGGTTTTCGCCGCTATCCTCAACTATCTGCTACGTCCCATCGTAGATAGCACACTCAAACTTATCCGGTTGGAAAAGTCGCATAACGCGCGTGTCGCTGTGGTGCTGACGCTTTATTGCGTCATAGCAGTGGTACTTTATATCTTTGGTGCAATATCGATGCGCACTATTCGCAACAACATCAACGAGCTGACTCCCAGCGCCAAAGCAATGTACAGCATTCTGAAGGTAGATAGCGCCACAGAGGTGGGCTCTCCCGATTATATGCCAAGCGAAATGCCCTCACTGCAAATGAGCAGATTCGACTACTGGTACAAAACCGCTGTCCCGCTGGAGATGCGTACGCAGATATGGGCCTCGGTTCAGCAACAGGCAGGCGGCTCACCAGAGATGATGCAGGGACTGATAGCCTGGCTGCTGGGGCTGGCGAAACGTGGTGTTGTGTGGGCGGGGATGCTCATCGAATTTATCTTTGTGCCCTTGCTTGCTTACTACTTCCTCACCGAGGCACCGAAGGTACGCGATTCAATAATTTACTTCGTCCCGAAGAAAAAACGTGACATTTTCGGCATTTATCTGGATGGTATCAACACGATAATGGGCAAATACGTGCAGAGTCAGATCATTCTGGGTGCCATTGCCTGGGCGGTGGTGACCCTGGGGCTGGTGTGTCTGGGCGTCAAGGGGGCGTTTATCCTGGGCATTATCGCTGGGGTCTCGCGTATCATCCCGATGATCGGCCCGCTAGTGGGCGGTGTGCCGGTGATGGCCGGGGTGCTGCTGCACGAGCAAGGTTCCTCGCTCTTTATCTGGGTGCTCATCGGTTTCACCCTGCTGCATCTTTTTGAGACCAAATACCTGATGCCGCGCATCCTTGGCGATAATTTGGATATCCACCCGGTGCTCATCGTCATCTCACTTCTCATCGGCTATGAGCTGCTGGGGTTGATCGGCATGTTTCTCGCCCCGCCAGCGGTGGCGGTCATTCGCTTCGCCCTGGCAGTGAATCGCGGCGAACATTCTGGCCCTGATATCCCCAAAAGTCTGGAGAAGGAAATCGCCGAGGTCAATCCGGTTAGTGGATGACGGCAGCGCGTTTTACTGCGCCATTCGTACATTAACCCCCAGGAAGACGTTCGCTTTTTTGCCGCCGAATACACCGTCTACCGCATTGGTGACACCACCCTGGATACCGACATTATCCGAGACTGGCACCCGCACCGAGATAGAGTACAGCGCGGCCCGGTCATAAGGTGAGCATTTCGCCTGCACTTCCGCATTTATGTCCAACTTCGGATAAACCGCCTCAACTCCCAGAAAGGGGCGGATAGTGTCGGAACCGCTGGTGTGGAGGTAATTGATGCCATAACTGGTGAAGAGCAATGGATATCGAACATCCATTTTTTTGTAATCGATATCGGTACGCACATTATGCGAGCCGACGAGTGATATTTGCAGAATTTCATCCGGGCCGCCAGCGACGCCACCATTCACCGATCCCTGGTAAGTGCAGGCGACTGCGTAATAATCCGCCAGCCCTGCCACGCTGGGCAACTGATAGGTTGCACTGCCGCCCAGCCGCCGCAACTGCATTTTTTCGCCAGCGATCTGCGTGGTGACGCCAACCTCCAGCCGCTCACTGGCAGCATAATTTGCGCGCACCAGTGAATAGCCATTATCATTCAAGGTAAGCTGATCCAGCGCAATTTCAACATTATCTGGTACTAGCACATTATTAGCTTGTGGTGTAATCACCCCACCAGACGGCCCCGTGAGCGAGGGAACAGCGTATGTTGCCGTAGCAAGCGCGCCAATAAGCAGTGCAGCAGTGATAACTTTTATCATTTTTTCTCCCTGTGTAAATAACCGAATCCAGCGTAACTATTGTGGGGGGAGATGTCAAGGGGTGGAGATCCGTCATTAAGGAAATTTGACACGCAAACGCAGCAGGTATATCTTTATAGCTTGCCGTACAAACGGAGAGTAACAATGATAAGGGAGAAAGATGATGAATCTGGATGAGGCGCAACAGATCGACGCGCAGTGTTATTTTACACTTTATGCGCGCACACCGCTGATGATCACCCGCGGGGCGGGGATGTATTGCTGGGATGACCGCGAGCGCCGCTATCTGGATTTCTGCAGCGGAGGCCGCGCGGTGAACGGGCTGGGGCACTGCCACCCGAAGGTGGTGGCGGCTATCTGCGCGCAGGCGGGCGTGTTGATGCACACATCCAACGATTATTATACCGAGCCGCAAGAGCGCCTGGCGCAACTGCTCACCGGGTTATCCCCGCTGAATAAGGTCTTCTTCTGCAACAGTGGCGCGGAGGCGGTGGAGGCAGCGCTGAAGCTGGCGCGCAAGCACGGCCAGCGCGACTCGGCGGAGCGGGTGGAGATCATCAGCACGCTGAAATCCTTCCATGGCCGCACCATGGGGGCGATAACCGCCACCGGGCAGCCGAAATATCAGCAGGGGTTCGCTCCGCTGGTGCCGGGCTTCAAATACGTGGATTTCAACGACCTGGCGGCGATGGACGCGGCCATTAACAATAAAACCTGCGCGGTGATCCTGGAGCCGGTGCAGGGCGAGAGCGGCGTCTACCCCGCCACGCAGGAGTATATGGCGGGCGTGTGCCGGCTGTGCGACGAGCGCGGCGCAGCGCTGATCCTCGACGAAGTGCAGACGGGCGTGGGCCGCACCGGCAAGTTCTTCGCCTTCGAGCATTACGGCATCGTGCCGGATATCGTCACGCTGTCCAAAGCGATCGGCGGCGGCATGCCCTTTGGCGCCATGCTGGCAAAGGAGCCGGTGGCCTCGGCCTTCCAGCCGGGCGATCATGCCACTACCTTCGGCGGCACGCCCATCGCGGCAGCGGCGGCGCTGGCGGCGGTGACGGCCGTCATCGAAGAGAAGATGCCGGAGAACGCGGCCAAAATCGGCGTGTTGCTGGCCAAACGTGCGGCGGAGCTGCAGGCGCGCAACCCGCTGGTGGCGGATTTCCGCGTGTGCGGCTGCATGATGGCCATCGACCTGGCAATGCCCATCGCCGCGGCGGTGAAGGACAACGCGCAAGCCAATGGCCTGCTCATCCTCACCGTAGGCGCCACCATGCTACGCCTCCTCCCCGCGCTAATCTGCACCCCCGAGCAAGTAGAGGAAGCGTTCGCGATCATCGAAAAGGCGCTGGAGGCGTGCGGATAGGATTAATAGACGGCATTTGTTGATCGTAGTGTGGGCACCGATGCCTATACTACGATCAACTTATGCGTGAGTGAAGTCAAAGCCAGAACCTAACGTGGGTTCCACCCACAACCCAATATCTTATCTGTCCTGCAAGCAATTGTGGCATGGGCGGGACGCCCATGCCACGATCAACCCACAACGTGCAGCTTTTCAATGCAAGTTGTTTAGAATATTACCATGAAGGGGCTACAGACCTACAGACCTACAGACCTAAAATTTGACACTCATCCCCGCCCAACCCTATAATTATCACCATATGTCGATACTGACAAAAACAACTGAAAACATTGACGGTAAACCTGGCGGCGGTTAGTCGCGTGGAACGTCGTTCGCGCGTCTTGCCGCAGGGGTTAATAACCTGCGGTATTTTTTTTAGCTGGCGCGCAGGAGAGGGGTAAATATTATGTTGCTGGGAACACAGAGGATTAATGAAGCTGGGCATCTGGAGATCGGCGGCTGCGATACGCTGGAGCTGGCGGCGGCGTTCGGCACGCCGCTCTATGTGATGGACGAGGCGGATATCCGCGCCCGGTGTCGCTCACTGCGTGCCGCCTATGAGGCCCGCTACCCGCAGACGCTGATGTTATACGCAGCCAAGGCGTTCATTAACAAAGCCATTTGCCGTATCATGGATGAGGAGGGCATGGGGCTGGACCTCTCCAGCGGGGGCGAGGTCTACACCGCGCTAAAGGCCGATTTCCCTATGGAGCGCGTCTACCTGCACGGCAATAACAAGTCGCTGTGGGAGCTGGAGCTGGCCATCTCCTCGAGGGTGGGCCGCATTGTGCTGGATAACGAGCGTGAGATGGACATGGTGCAGGAGGTGGCCGCCAGCCACGGCGTGGTGCAGGATGTGCTGCTGCGCGTGACGCCGGGCATCAAGCCGGAGACGCACAGCTATATACAGACCGGGCAGATAGACACCAAGTTCGGCCTGGGGATGAGTACCGGCTGCGCCAAGCGCGGGCTGGCGAAGGCGCAACAGCTGCCCAACCTGAACATCGTGGGCTTGCATTGCCACATCGGCTCTAACATAATGGGGCTGGACAGCTTCGAGATGGCCGCGCGCATGATGATCCGCTTCGCCGCACAACTGCGCGACGAGCTGGGGCTGACTATCGCCGAGCTAGACCTCGGTGGTGGCGTCGGCGTGCGTTATCGCAGCGACGACCAGCCGCCCACCCCGGAAGAGTACGCCGATGCAGTGATCACCGGCCTGCATGATGAGCTGGCCAAGTATAGCCTGCCCTACCCGCTGCTGCTGCAGGAGCCGGGCCGCTCAATCGTGGGCGAGGCGGGTACCACGCTCTACACCATCGGCACTATCAAAGATGTACCTAACATTCGCAAATACGTCAGCGTCGACGGCGGCCTCAGCGATAACCCGCGTCCGGCGCTCTACGAGGCGGTCTATGAGGCAGTGGTAGCCAATAAGCCGAACGCCCCGGTGACCCAGAAGGTGCGCCTGGCGGGCAAGCATTGCGAGTGCGACAACCTCATCTTCGACCTGCCGCTGCCCGATGTGGAACCCGGCGACATCCTCGCCGTGCAGACCACTGGCGCCTACAACTACAGCATGGCCAGCAACTACAACCGCTTCACCCGCCCCGCCGTGGTGCTGGTAAACGAGGGCAAAGCCGAGTTGATCGCCAACCGTGAGACGTTGGATGACCTGCTGAGCCATGACGTGGTGCCGAAACGGCTTAAAAAATAGCGCATAACATCGGTATTTCATCTAGTTTAATTCACAGGATACAAGGATACCAGGGATATTAATGTTATTATGTATCTCATCCTTGATATCTTCTCTTTCCTTCTATCCTGTGAATTAGACTCTCAATGTGACGATCGCTGGAGGATATTTTATGCCTGAATACCTGAACGCAAAACTTGAACAGTACCTTGACCAGCTGGCCTCTGGCGAGCCTATCCCCGGCGGGGGGAGCGCGGCGGCGCTGGCGGGGGCGATGGGGGCGGCGCTGCTGGCGATGGCCGCACGCTTCACCATGGGACGCCCCAAGTATGCCGACTACGAGGCAGTGGCCGCGCGGGTGATCGCCGACGCCGATGCGACGCGGCGGGAGCTGCAGCAGTTGATCGAGCAGGATTCGGAGGCCTTCGCCGGCTACGGTGCAGCAATGGCGTTGCCGCGTGTCACCGATGAGGAAAAGGCGCTGCGCAAGGCCGCTATCCAGGCGGCGACGCTGGAGTCCGCGCAGATACCGCTGCAGATCGCCCAACACTGCGCCCATCTGCTGGCCGACGCCGTGGAACTGGCCGACAACTGCAACACCAACCTGGTGAGCGACGTAGCCGTGGCCGCCCACATGGCCAAAGCCGCGCTGGACAGCGCAGTAATCAACGTGCGCCTGAACCTGAAATACCTGGACGACCGCCAGGCAGTGGATGAATTGCAGGCGGCGCTGGACGAACTGGGCGGTGCCGGGGAAGATGCGGAGAAGGCGGTGGGGAGTGCGTTTAAGGTTATGGGATTATGTCGCTAGTCGCCTTATGCAACTTGACACCAATTCAATGACGATATACAATAGACCCAGCATACCCACCGCGCCTCTGCTTGCAAGCGAAATTCGGTGGGTTTTTTTGTGGGGATATTATGCTTGACGACAAATCTCCGTTAACATTACAACAGCAAGCGGAACTCCTCATTTCCCGCGGTCTGATAGCTGATAAAGATATTCTGATATCGCGCTTGGAAACGGTGTGCTATTACCGACTAACTGCCTATTTATACCCATTTCGCCAAAACGGAAAAGAAGAATATCGTGAGAACACTTCTTTGGAGTTAGTCTGGAAATACTACACTTTTGACCGCCAATTGCGCATTATCGTTATGGATGCTCTGGAGCGAATTGAGGTTGCGGTACGTTCACAATTAGCCTACCGCTTCACTTGTGCAAATTCTCCTTTTGATTATACTTGCTTTGAAAATATGTCTGGTTTTAAGAAAGAGAATGAATTTGACCAATGGCTGAAAGGAATGAGGCTTGAATCAAAGCGTGGCCGTGAGACCTTCCTTGAGCACTTTCGTGGAAAATATGGTGATATTCACGAAATGCCGCCCCTTTGGATGCTTGTCGAAATAATGAGTTTTGGAAAAATGTATTTGTTCTATAAGGGGGTGAATAGCAATATCCGACGTGGACTCGCTAGCTCTTATGCTATTAGCGACACGCACCTTACATCATGGTTACATACTTTAAATATTGTCCGAAATATATGCGCTCATCATGGTAGACTATGGAATCGCGAGCTTGGCATCAAGCCGATGATTCCGAGAGTAAATAAATATCCGCAATGGCACACACCGTTTGTTATTCAGAACAATCGTATCTTTTCAGTACTAACGATACTGAAATATCTGCTTCAATACGTGGCACCTACTTCGAATTGGAATTGTCGATTCCGCGATTTGCTGCGGCAGTATCCCGAAATACCGATTGAAAAAATGGGCTTTCCACACAATTGGGAGGAACATGCGATTTGGAAAGATTCGTTGTAGTTAATAACTGTTTACAGACATGCGCCCCCCCTTGCACCTCCATGCGATAAACAGATATTATTGAGGGGTGAACTGTACGAATAAGTTATGGGATTATGAGTTCCAAGTTTCAAATTCCAAGTTCCAAATCTTTACCTGATGCGTTATTGTCATTAGGCCAGCCTTGGAACTTGGAACTTGGAATATGAAACTATTTTGAAGGAGAATTATGTCTGCAATAGAACTGCGTGGCGCCCCGGTGGCGCGTGCTATTAATGAGAAGATCGCCCTTGATGTGGCGGCGCTGGCGGTGCGCGGGGTGACTCCGTGCCTGGTGTCGGTGCAGGTGGGCGAGGACGACGCCTCGCGTATCTATCGCGGCCAGCAGCAGAAGAAGGCCGCCGCGCTGGGGATAGAATACCGCCGGTGCGACTTGCCGGTGGGCACGCAGGCTGATTTGGAGTCGGCGTTGCGTGAGCTGAACGCTGATTTCACCGTCCACGGCATCATCCTGCAGACGCCGCTGCCTCGTGGCTATGACCTGAACGCCATGCAGGATATGATCGACCCGCGCAAGGATGTCGACGGCGTCACTGCCGGCAACCTGGGCGCGGTGATGTGCGGGCGTCCGGGGCTGTACCCATCTACGGCGCAGTCGGCCTACGAGCTGATCCGCGCCAGCGGCATCGAGCTGAAGGGCAAAGAGGCGGTGATTATCGGGCGCAGCGCCATCGTCGGCAAGCCCGTAGCGATGATGCTGGTAAATGAGCGCGCCACTATCACCATGTGCCACACCGGCACCGAGGCCGCCGGCAAGCTGGAAGAGCACGTGCGCCGCGCCGAGATATTGGTGGTGGCAGCGGGCGTAGCCGGCCTCATCCCCGGCAACTGGGTGCGTCCGGGCGCGGTGGTCATCGACGTCGGCATCAACTACGTCAACGACAAAATCGTCGGCGACATCGACGCCCAGGACATCTCCGAGCGCGCCGCTTACGTATCCCCCGTCCCCGGCGGCGTCGGCCCGCTCACGGTGACGATGCTGCTCAGGAATACCGTGCTGGCGGCGGAGCGGCTGGCGGGGAGTACTTGCCACACGTCTGCAAGTTAATGGTAATGTTGAGATGAGTACGGACGAGATTATGGCATTAACGCGGGGTGAAACAAGTTGATGATTCATGATTTTGCCTAACATGGCTATGCCCACAATTCAATTGTAGGGGCACAAGGCTTGTGCCCACCCCATAACCATACCTTCAATTGGTCTATGTATCCCATACCCCGTATAGAGGGCACATGCCA
>JBBRXO010000036.1:0-23427 GCA_038248345.1 Armatimonadota bacterium
CATGTGCCCTCGATACGGGGTATCGGAGACATGACCGATTGTAGGTATGGTTACGACGTGGGCACAAGCCTTGTGCCCCAACTAATAACTTTCGATGAATCGGGAACTTTTCTATGCTTTCTGGTGTATAACAGGAAAGAGCTTGGAATTAGTGGATAATTTTTTAGTTTGGAGGTATACCTTGTTTGGTTTTAATTGTCATCGCCTATTATGGGCGGTAATGAGTATTATGTTGATAATATCATCTGGATATTGCCAAGGATCAGCGAATCAACAACTGTTGCCGCCAAAGGATGAAGACCGATTCCTCACGAAGCTAGTTCCGCCACAAGAGTTGTTGCGCGTTTTCGCGGATGAACAGGAGAAACTTGGTTATTACTCCAAGCAGATAGGATTCTTCAAAAATCAGCCTACAATGTATATGCCAATCAAAACATTACGCTATTCTTATTCGGGGAGTTTCCTGTACTAATCCTATTATATAAATGTTGTGGAAGGAGATATTCAGTATCTAACCGATGAACAGATAGAAAAAATACTGAACAGATCGGCACCATATAGGCGTGATAGTGATAGAGAAGCTTATGAGTTCCACAGAAAAAAGCGACAATATGAAGCTGCAGCAGAGCGGAATACCTTGTACGGTGGGGCATACAAATCGTTAGGAGGCCCTCCCTATCTATGGAAAATTCTCGACCGAGAAAAGAAAATTGATCCAGAACAACGGATATTTCTTCCGTATTACAGTACTTGGCCGGAAGAATCCACAATATGGAAATGGCAATGGGAAATACCTGAGCTACTGCGTTTGAAGTTGGTCGCATTTATGTTGCACGTTAATCACCTAGATCATAATAGTGTGCGTGCCGAGCTCTTTCGCAGGTATAAAGAATTCACCCCCGTAACCTATGAGGAGTGGGTAGTGAAAGAGCAGATGCGTGCTATGTTGCGCCAGCAAATTACTGACAAGGACGCTCCTGCGCTGAAGTGGATACCAGATAAAACATTAAATTTGACGGAGGAGTATCTAACCTGGCAGGAGAAAAAAGATGACGCGATATTAGCTACCGTATCTATCTTATATGATGATAGTGCAGTCAACGCTATCATCACAGAACTAAGTGATGCTACTCCAGCGATTCGGGTAAGCGCAGCAAAAAAAATGGCTAAAATGAGAATGGAGAGTGATCATTACGATCCAACTCCGATAGACCCAGCCAAAAAGAACCTGGCTGAAGTGAGACTGGGTAAGGTGATTGATGCGCTTATCAATTCTCTCGCAACGGACAAAGAGGCGGTTGTAAAGAAAGAGGCGATGCAGTCGCTGATAGTACAGGGAAATGTCAAGGCAATTCCGGCGTTGATAGCGGCATTAAAGGATGCCAATGTAGGAGTGCGGGCGGCGGCGGCCACGTCGTTGGGCACAAAATCTTTTGTCGACAAAACGGCATTCCAACCGCTATTAGACACATTGGTGGACGAGGCGGGCGTGGTGTCGGCAAATGTGGCGCTATCGCTGGAGGCATACAAAGACAAAGACGCTATCAAGCCGTTGCAGAAAGCCCTGGGCAACGACTACAACTTGACGCGCTGCAACGCCATAAAGTCCCTTTATGCCATCGGCGGCGACAAAGTGATGGATATCATCGGCAATATTCTGAATAACTTGAGGTGATGTTACGTGCGAATTCTCATAATAAATCTGAAATACCTGGGTGACCTGCTTTTCACCACCCCCGCTATTCGGGTACTGCATAACGCTTATCCGGGGGCAGTTATTGATATGATGGTGAATGATAGCTCTTACCAGATAGTACAACATCACCCGCTATTGAATGAGGTATACCCGATAGCTGCCCCCAAAAGGATGGAACCGCTAGCCGTATTCTGGAGAAATATCAGGTTGATCCGGAGCCGTAAATACGACTTGGCTATATGTTTTAACCATAGTAACGAGCGCACAACTATCCTTACCGCTTTAAGCGGCGCCAAAAAACGTGGCGGCTTCGTAAAACCGGCATTGCGATTTCTATACCCTGATACCGCAGTAACATCGCTACCGGGAGTCCACGCGGCTGACCAATGCCTGCAGATATTGCATAAAATGGGTGTCCCCGAGGCACCGCATAACAACCTGGAGATTTGGACAAGCCCAGCAGCGCAAGCAACAGCTGATCAGCTCTGGCGCGATGCGGGATTGGAGGGTAAAACGCGAGTAATTGGACTAAACACTGGAGCGAGCTTCCCTACCAAGCAATGGACTATCGCCGGATTCGCCCAACTAAACGACAAATTAACTGCCGATGGATATACGCCTGTCTTCTTCGGCGGCTTGATGGACGTGGAGTTCGTTGATGCTGTCTGCGCTTTAACGATGCACCACCCTATCACATTTACCGGCAAAGTGGATATATTGGTTTTAACGGCCTTGATTAAAAAATGCTCTTCGTTCATCACCTCCGACACCGGCCCGATGCACATTGCTGCCGCGCATAAGATACCAATAGTTGCTCTTTTCGGCCCCACTCCGTGGGATATGTTCGGCCCATATGGCACCCTGCATGTAATTATCTCTGCCGATATCCCCTGCATGGGCTGCATGAAACATTTCTGCGCTGACCTGAAATGTATGGAATCGATAACCACCGAAATGATCTACCATGGGTTGATGAAGTTGGAGCGCGAAGGAGGCAACTCAAGTATTGATATTGCCCCACCCTCTCGACAATCTCCCCCTACTTCTGGCATAGTTAAGGCCTATGAGTAGTATGATTGAAAAGAAAGTGGCAATTAACGCCCGGGCAGTGGAACGTCTCAAGGGTGGGCATCTGTGGGTTTATTCCTCGGATGTGGTACGGCGTGGGGATATCAGCGGGGGCGACATCGTTTCGCTCTATGATGAACGCGGTGTGGATTACGGCTACGCATTCTACAGCGATTCCTCGCAGATCACGCTGCGGCGTTTTGCCCCGGCGGGCGAGTATCCCGACTATGACTTCTGGCGCACGCGCTTAATCAACGCCGAGAAGTACCGCCAACTGGTGGTGAGTGATTCCAACGCCTACCGGCTGATCTTCAGTGAAGGCGATGTCATTCCCTCGCTCATTATCGACCGTTACGATGATCATTTTGTGCTGCAAACGCTGGCGCAAGGAAGCGAGCGGTTGAAAGATACGTGGGTGCAATTGCTGCGCGATCTTTATTCGCCCGCCTCCATCATCGAGCGCAACGATGCCAGCGTGCGCAAGCATGAGAATTTGCCGCTGGATAAAGGTGCGTTGTACGGCGAAGCCCCTGACGAAGTGACCGTGCGCATGAACGGGGTAGAGTTCGGCTACGACCTGCTGGGCGGGCAGAAAACCGGCGCTTTCCTCGATCAGCGGGAGAATTACGCCGCCGCCGCTCGTTATGCACATGGGCGCGTGCTCGATACCTTCAGCTTTGCCGGGGGTTTCGCGCTGCACATGGCGCCCCACGCCGACGAGGTACTGGCAGTAGACATCAGCGCCGATGCGCTCTCCACCGCCCGTGCCAATATCCGCCGTAACGGGGCCACCAATGTAGAAACGTTGGAGGCCAACGCCTTTGACTTGCTCCATGACTACAGCAAAGGCGGCGAAAAGTTCGACACCATTGTCCTTGATCCGCCTGCCTTCGCCAAAAACAAGGCCAGCATGGCAGGCGCACACCGCGGCTACAAGGATATTAACCTGCGGGCACTGCGCATGCTCAACCCCGGCGGTATCCTGATCACCTGCAGTTGCAGCTATCACATGAGCGAACCGCTCTTTCTGGAAATGCTGGCCGAGGCCAGAACCGATGCCGGCCGCCCCACACGCATTATAGAACAACGCCTGCAAGCCCGTGATCACCCAATCCTGCTGGGCGTGCCGGAGACGAAGTATCTTAAGTGCGTGATCATGCAGGTATTGGGGTAGACCGTCTATTTATCCATTGTCGAAGGAAATGTGCTGGTGTGCAAAAAGCTAGTTAGAGTTGCGTATACGGCGAAGTCGTGGTAGTATATTTTTTACGGGTTAAAATGCGCATGTTTTATTCGGTGTGGAGGCAGAATCTTTGCGTTGGTGCATCGCTAGCCTGCTTATCATCATCAGTTTATTAACAGTCCACGCGGATGTGCTGGTGATAGGTTTGCAAAAACAGGATCTTCCCGTTCCATTCATTATGGATAACGGAGAGGTTATCGCGCCAGCGGCGGCCGCCTTGCCGACGTTAGGGGCGCAACTCACTGTAACAAAGAATGATTTTACCCTCACCACCGGCCTCGGCAATGTCATTATTATGCAGGCGGAATCTCGCACTGTGACGGTAGACGGCAACAAGCTCACGCTCCCGGCGGCACCCAAGCTTATCGATGATAAAGCCTGGCTGCCATTAACCTCGCTTACGCCCTGGTTAGGAGTGAACTCGCATTATAATGCCGATTCCAACACCCTCACCCTCACCCCCTGGCTTCAGGTGGCAGTGGAGGTTCGCGAGGGCGGCGTGGCAATCTTTGCCCGCAGTGTCGTACCGCTGAGTTATCGTATTGAAGCTATCGACGACCCGATGGGTGCCAAGCGTGTTATCTACGATTTCATCGGAACTGACCAGCATGGCAACAGACTGGTAGATATAAATAAATACCAGGTCCAGGCAGTGCGCCAATCGCAGCACAATGAGCGGATCCCGCCATGTACACGCATGGTGCTAGATATTATGGACAAAAAGGTTCCCGTTATCCCCGACGTCAGTGATAACGGCCGCCTGTTAACTATCTCCGCCGGCGCGCCTGTCAGCATCACTCCCCCGACAGGCTTCATGCCGGCAGGTTCCAGTAACGCTCCAGCGGCTAACCTAATCGTCCTTGATGCCGGACATGGCGGGCGAGACAGTGGGGCGGTAGGCCCAAACGGTGTACGAGAGAAGGATGTCGCATTGGACATCGTCAAGCGTACCGATACCTTACTGCGCGCCGCCGGATATAAAACCATGCTGACGCGTAGCGATGACACCTACGTTTCACTACCGAAAAGTACCGAACCAGTGAAAGACAGCCGCGTCGCCAAGGCTAATGATGCCAAGGCTACGTTGTTCATTTCGGTACATTGCAACGCTTACTCTGTGCAATCAGCAAAAGGCACCGAAGTTTATTACTATACTGCTCAGAGTAGCAAGCTGGCCCGGGCGATTCATGATGCGGTGCAGGAGAAACTTGGGCGCGTTGATCGTGGTATTAACCCCGAGCACGACTTTGTTGTAATAACCAAAACAAACATGCCATCAGTATTGCTGGAAACTGCATTCATCAGCAACCCGACAGAAGAAGAGCTGCTCAATAGTGAGGAATTCCGCCAGCGTGCTGCCGAGGGTTTATTCCTCGGTATCAAGCGCTATCTAGGCAAATAACGTATGGATGCATTTTCCCAATTACAGTCAATCGGGGTGGCCAGCGCCTGTACGCCGCTCTTTCCCACCGGACGCAGCCGCCTGATTCATGGTGATTGCCTGCAGGTCATGCGCGCCTTGCCAGCGGAATCCTTCGACGTGCTCTACCTTGACCCCCCTTTCTTCAGCGGTGAAGATTATGCGCTGCACAACAGTTCTACCGAACAAGTACACGGCTTCGCCGATACCTGGGCGGGCGGGTTGGCGGAGTACCTGGATTGGCTGGAGGAGCGACTGCAAGAGATGCACCGCTTGCTGAAGCCGACCGGAGCGATATTTGTCCACCTGGATTGGCACGCCACGCATTACGTGAAGGTAATAATGGATCGGCTCTTCGGCTACGACAACTTCCAGAATGAGTTCATTTGGTACTACTCCGGCGGCGGCGCCAGCAAAAAACGTTTCGCGCGCAAGCATGACAATATTCTTTACTATACGAAGAGCAAAAAAGAGTGGAAATTTTACGCTGACCGCGTACGGGTAGAGTATAAATGGACGGGTGGCCAAAAGCGCGCCGATGGCAGCGAACGTGACCTGGAGAAAGGCAAGCTCCCCGATGATGTGTGGGAACAACATGGCCTGCTACCGTGGGCGGTAGAGAGCCTGGGCTACCCCACGCAAAAACCAGAGGCGCTGCTGGAACGCCTCCTGCTGGCCACTAGTGACGTGGATGATGTGGTAGGGGACTTCTTCTGTGGGAGCGGCACCACCGCCGCTGTGGCGCAACGCCTGGGGCGCCGCTGGGTCACCGCCGATGAATCACGCATCGCTGTCAACCTCGCCGCCGAACGACTGGCAGAGGTTGTCCTCCCCGGCAGCATCCCGCGTCCGGCGCTTGTCCGCTCGCGAGCATTGGCTAAATCTCGTTTCGAGGAGATGATTGCTGACAATGAGCGCCTCGGCCTCAGCCCGAAGATGCTGGCGGCGCAGACGTCAATGCTTGAGACTGTGGGTTTTGAGGTGGAGCAAATCTATTCCGCCGCCTTGCGCAACTCCTCATAGACTGCTGTCTTTTTCAGTTTCTTGTTTGTTGCGGCGTAGTCGGCAGCGGTTTTACCCTCTTTGGATTTCAGCTTCGCATCGGCGCCCGCTTTCAGCAGGATGGTTATTATGGTGGGGTTGGTGTTATTGCTCGCGGCCAGCATCAACGGTGTCCAACCTTCATTTTCTGGCTCATTGATATTGGCGCCAGCGGCCAACAGAGCATTCAACACATCCTGGCTAGGATTATCCTGGGCGGCATAGCTTAGTGCGGTCTCGCCTTCGCCACATTTCTCATCTACCTTGGCTCCGGCTCGCAGCAGGGATTTGGTTATTTTCCCATTCTGATTATGCCGGGAGGCATACATCAGCGGAGTATCGCCGTTGCGGTCACGATCATCTATCTTCGCCCCACCCTGCAGCATAGCGGTCACCACGTCGGCGTTGCGGTTATTCTCGGCGGCTACCATCAACGGCGTCATGTCATCAGCATTCCGGTCATTCACATTTGCCCCCGCTTGCAGCAGCGCAGTGGTGATGCTGGCGTTGCTGTTGTAGCGCGCTGCGTACATTAGCGGGGTGTTGCCGCCAATATCCCTAGCCGCTAGCTGGGCCCCGGCATCCACAAGCGCTTTGATGATGACTATGCCGTTATTCTCCTGTGCAGCGATCATTAATGGAGTCGCCCCGGCTTTGTCCACACTGTTTATTTTCGCCCCGTGAGTCACCGCCGACTTGATATTCTTAGGCGTGCCGACACGAGCCAGCAGGAAGATATCTGGCTTATTCGTTAATTGATACCCTACTAGTCCGATAATCAGCACTAACAGGGCACCACCGGCAATGACCATTGCTTTATTGTTCATATTATTCATCTTTACCCGCTAATTCGCAATATAACGCCCAGACGGTTCTAACATAATTCTGTGTCTCCGGATAGGGTGGAATGCCATTGTATTTGCGCACAGCGCCACAACCGGCATTGTACCCGGCCAGTGCCAGCTTTACATCGCCGTCGAAGGTATCCAGGCAATCGCGCAATTCGCGCACGCTGCCAGCGATGTTCTGCTCGACATCAAAGATATCAGTGATGCCCATACCTGCCGCCGTCCCTGGCATCAACTGCCCCAGCCCGCTAGCCCCTGCCGAGGAGACACAGGTGGGGTTAAAGTCCGATTCCGCGCGAATGAGTGCAAATACCAGGCGCGGATCTACACGTTGTGCCTCGCTCTGCTCCAATAGGTTGTAGGCCATGCCATAGGATTCATTATAGTCCAGGCGGTGATTATAGTCACGAATTTTTTCCGCGTAGGCATTCACCACTTTGCCTCGCTGACAGAGGGGCCGCTTTTCGATATCGACGGGCGGCGGCGGCGCAATCGCCGTTTCAGTGTTAGTCGGCAACGTGGCCACATATGTTAATTTCGGCAGCGCTGGTTGCGTGGGGATGTCATAATCACCCACGGTAGTGAGCGCCATGCAAGCGAACAACTCACTGCCGTTCGCTGGTACCGTCGCCAGTGCCTGCAGGGTATAGCCCGGCTGCACCATCGAATCAAGCGAGGCACAGAGGAATGTCACCAACTGGTTGCCCGGCAGTGTTAGCATGAAGCCCGGCCCATTTTTGCCGTCAAAGGTACAGCTCACGGTTCCTTCCAGCTCCACAGTTTTCCCCGCCAGCTGCGCCAGTTGCCCCGCAACCGCCACACCATCCTGCAGTACCGATGGCTGCGCGGTCGCCCGCCGTCCCAGATATTCCGTCCGTGGCACCGCCAGCGTTGCCGCTGTTGCGAGGGTAATCAACAATGATGCATTTAACATGCGCGTATATACGTTCATGTGATAACTGTAACATAGAAGTGGGGATGGGTAAAGTGGAACAGTCCCCCAAGCAGGAGCCTGATTTCGTTTGACAAAGTCATACACATTTTGGTAACATATCCTTTGTGTGATTTTATGCACGTAGAAGCGTGTTAAGGAGATAGTAAATGTACGCCATTGTGGAAACCGGCGGTAAACAGTACCGCGTTAGTCCGGGAGAATCCTTCCGGGTAGAAAAATTACCTGCCGAGCGCGGTGAGAAGATTACGCTGGACCGCGTACTGATGGTGGCGGATGGCGAAGAATTAAGCTTCGGCGCTCCCGTTTTAGAAGGCGCCAAAGTAATCTGCACTGTTACCGAACAGGATCGCGCCAAAAAGGTTATCGCCTTGCGTTATCACCCGAAGAAAAATGTCCGCGTTAAACGTGGCCATCGCCAGTATTTCAGCCGCCTGCGGGTGGAAAGCATCGAGCTTTAATTCTACAATTTGAAGGGAGCCAATTAGATGGCACATAAAAAAGGGGTTGGCAGTTCCCGTAACGGCCGAGATAGCAAACCAAAAATGCGTGGCGTAAAGAAATATGACGGCGAGCTGGTCACCAGCGGAACCATCATAGTACGTCAGTGCGGCACTAAAGTACGCCTCGGCAATAACGTTGGCCTCGGGCGCGACTTCACCATCTTCGCCTTAACCGAAGGTACCGTGAAGTTCGGCTGGGCACGCAAGAACCAGAAGAACGTTTCCATCATCCCGTTGGAAGCCTAGGTTATACATTTCAACGCCCCGCCTGCTCCGATAAAGGGGAAGGCGGGGCGTTTTGTCGTCCCCTTAGCATGGGAATGAGCGAAGAAAACCACGAAGACACGAAGGCACGAAGAGATAAGGAAAGATATTAACACAGAGAGCACGGAGAAGATAGGGATATTGGAGATTTGCCATCTCGCCACGCGCTAAAGCACATGGCTATAAGATCAAGCACCCTGAAGGGCGCTATCATTCGATTCAGAAAAGTCCGCGTAGGCGGACGACCGGCACGCGGTGCCCTGCAGCCGGGACTTTAGTCCCAGCAAAATTTTAGCCCGGCGCTCGCGCACCGGGCTAAAATACGTTACCGCTTCGCGGTAAAAATACTAGGCTACTCCCCCTCAACCTTCTTCGGCACCCGCTTGCGGGGCGCGCGTTTGGGTTTAGGGGCGATTTCTTCTATTACCAGTACCGGCTCTTCTACTGGTTCTGGCGCTGCTACTGGTTCTGGCGCTGCTACTGGTTCTTCCACCGTCTTCGCCGCACGCTTGCGGGGGGCGCGTTTGGGCTTGGGAGTTACCACCGGCTCCGCTGCTATCTCCGGCTCAGGCATGGCAGCTTCTATGATCGGCGGCACCTCTGCTGTAACTAGTGGGGTAATCTCCAACGGCGGCAGCTCTATGCCCGCCACTGCCTCCAGCTTTGCCAGACGGCGCGGCGCGCGGCGTTTGCGGGCCGGGGCTTCAGCCTCCGGCATTGTTGCCGGTTCTTCCACTGCCACCACTTCCACTACATCTTCTTCGGCAACGTTCGCTTCGGCCTCGCCAGTTACCATAGCATCTCCGGCAGTTGAACGTCGATGGCGGCGGCCACCACGGCGGCGACGTTTGCGGGGCGTTACGGCAGCTGTTTCGCCTTCCTCGAGGACAGTCTCAACATCGGCAATCTCTGCAACTGTGGTTTCTTCCAGCAATTCCTCTTCGACTTCTTCGGTAAGCTCGTCCGGCATTTCACCGGTAGCTTCTACCCCATCTGTCTTTTTACCACTCTTGCGGCGGCGGCGACGGCGACGGGCGGAAGCACTGATAGTCACTTCCTCCGGTGTCACTTCACCCGCCAGTTCTACTTCGGCAAATGGGTCGATGCTCAAATCAACGACCACATCATCAGCGAATGGATCACTGGCGAACACCGGGGGAATTGGCTCGAAAAGAATTTCTACGGGAGTGGGTGGTGCAAATACGATCTCCTGCTTTTTGGGACCACGGATGCCACGACGATTGCGACCGCGCGGCGCTTCCTCTGGCTCGGAGTAGGTTTGCGCATAGCTGGGGACGAAATCCGCCTCTGGTATGGGCACACCTTCTGCGGTGGGAGATAATAATGGTACGGTTCGCGAAACCACCGGAGCCGCTTCGTCGCGCAGATAGGCGGGAAGCATCGACTCGGGCACCAGCGGAGGCCGAGTCATGCTGAGTAGCCCCTTTTCCTGGCGTACGGCAATTCTCTCACCCGGCGGCGGTACTACCTTGGCCAGCGAGGTGCCCGCAACTTCTACTTTGACACGAACGAAGGTTCCCACCGGAGCCTCGAGGCCTGGAGCGATGATGAACTGACCCTCCGCAAAGAGCAGCGTATCAGCAGATAGTTCGGGGTCGGGGGTGACGATGCGCCCCTCGATGATGGAATCTTCTTCGATCCGTACGACAGCGCCCAGTGCTTGCTCAAAGGTGAGACGCTCCAGCGTATAGGCGTTGGGATGGAAGCTCTCTTCGACGCGCATATATACCGGATGCCCGATATATTCTTCCAGATCGCGATGCGTCTCGCCCTCGAATCCGAGGATGCTGGCAATGATACGCGGGTGCGCCTTCAATAAATAGGTTTCCGTCTGCGGGTATTGAGCAGCCTGCGCGGCAATTTCACGCTGAATCCGCAGCGCCATGGTGGTGGCCGTCTGGATGCGTCCGATGCCGCTGCAATAGGGGCAGGATTCCGTAAGCAGGCCGGCGAGGCTGTCACCGGTGCGCTTGCGCGTCATCTCCACCAACCCCAACGGGCCGATGCTGTGTACCTTGATTTTGGCACGGTCATTACGCAGCGCCTCGTCAAAGGCCTTGGTCACCTGCTGGCGGTGCCGCAGGTTATCCATGTCGATAAAGTCCACCACGATGATGCCGCCAAGGTCGCGCAGGCGCAACTGCCGGGCAACTTCTTCTGCCGCTTGCAGGTTCGTGGTGAGGACAGTCTCATTTAAATCTACCGAACCGACGAAACGGCCGGTATTCACGTCGATGGCTGTCAGCGCCTCGGCCTGGTCGACGATAAGGTAACCACCGCTGGGCAACCATACTTTGCGACGCAAGGTACGCTCAACTTCGGGCTCGATATTATAAGCGTGGAAAAGTGGCGTCGGGTCTTCATAGAGGAAGATGCGGTTTTTCATGCGCGGCATCAGCACTTCCACCATTTCGACAATACTCTCAAAGGTCTCGGGGCTGTCCACTACTACGCGGTTGACGTCGCGAGTGAAGGCGTCGCGAATGAGGCGGAAAATGAGCGTAAGGTCACCATGGATCAGCGTCGGTGCCGAGGTACTCTTCGCCTTTTCTTCGATGCGTTCCGCCAGGTCGATAAGGAAGCTCAGGTCCTGCTTTAGTTCCTCGTCGGTACGATCCATCGCTTCGGTACGCACGATAATACTGAATTTGTCGATGCGCAGACTCTCGGCCACCGCGCGCAGGCGTTGTCGCTCACGCGGGTCTTCGATCTTGCGCGAGACGCCGACGTGGCCGCCACCATTGAGCATGAGCACCATGTAGCGTCCGGGGATAGAAAGGCGCGTGGTTACACGCGCGCCTTTGGTACCCACCGGGGCGCGTACCACCTGCACCATTATCTCCTGGCCAGCGTGGAGGAGTTCATTGATGGGGGCGGTTACCCGATGCCGATTGCGTCCGCCGCCGTCGTCATCATCATCCGAGACGACATCCGAGACGGAGAGGAAGGCATTGCGTTCAATGCCGATCTCCACAAAGGCGGCGTCCATCCCCTTCAGCACTTTCGTCACGCGTCCCTTATAGATGTTTCCAACTATTTTCGGGTCTCGTTCGACGTGCAGTTCCATAAGCCGGCCATTTTCCAGAATCGCCACACGGGATTCTGCTTCGCCGGCGTTGACAATAATTTCTTTAGTCATTTAACAACCTGTTCGTGCAAAGTTCTAAGTTCAAAGTACCCGCCCGCTACGGCTGATACTTTCAAATTGGAACTTTGACCTTAATCACGTCCCAGGCGTCGCAACTTTTGTGCCTCATGCCAGCTGGATATGCGCAGTTCGGTACGATGTATCTGCACAGTATCGGCCTCGGGCATGTAGCCTAGCAACGAGAAGATCTCCTCCGGGCGTAAATTCCCCTGCTCGCCATTGCGAAGCGTGAGGTGAATTGGCCCCTTACCCAGCGCCGGGGTGAGGTTGATGATGAGCGGACGTGCGTCAAACTTCTGCGTCTTATGCTCACGCTCCCGAATAAAGGGCAACGTGGTCTGGCGCGAAATATCGGCTATACGTGTGAAGAGCTCACTCACTGAGGGTGCAGCGCTCCAACGTAACTCATAATCACTCTCGTCCAGGCGGGCAGGATTCTCATCCTCGCATCCCGGAGTAGCCACCCACGCGCAACTGATCTGTATTGCGGCGGGTAACACCTGATTAATTCTTTCCATTAATTGTGAAGGTTCGGTTAAAGTGAGCAGATTCAGCGCAATTCTTTCAGCATCACTACTGGCTCCAGTCGGCAATGTGGGGCCAAATATCATCCCGCGCTTCTCGTCCAGTTCCAGTCCTGCCGTCGCAATGGCTTCGCTCCAACAAATGCGCACCTGACTCTGATTCCACGCACTCAGCGAGATATCGCGGTTATAACGGCAGACAATACGCTGCATCTAGTCACTTCCTATCCCTTATCATAGCAGAAAAGGCGGTGAATGGCTAGATGGAGCGCAGGCTGAAAATCATGAGGTTCTCGAATGACGCCCATGAGTACGGCGTTTCCATACAGGTTGTCGAAACAGAAAAGTCTGGAAGGATGCCAAGCCGAGCGCGGCCCCGCTGGGTAATGGGCATTAGTGCATAACCTCATGGTATAGATTACCACTTAAATGCAGAATCAATAATGACATTCACCCATCACTGGTTTCCACCTGGGAGTGTGTTTCCCACCATGAAATATACTCCAAGCGGGGCCGCGCTAAGGCCTGGCATCCTCTCTTAACCTGATAACTTACAAACCTAACAACCTCCAACCCTAAACAGGACATCCCCCACCCTATGTCGAACTAACAATTTATGTCTTCTTCCTCGCGGACGCCGGGTGTGGATATGGGGTTGCTGTGGGCGATGCTGGCTTTGCTAGCTATCGGCTTGTTGACGATATACAGTGCCTCGCATATCACCGATGGCGCGGTAAAGGTTATCAAACAGGGGATATTTGCGGCGGGCGGGTTGCTGGGAATGCTGGTGGTGATGAACGTCGATTACCGCACCTGGGCACGACACCGGAAGTTGCTCTATGTCATCACCGTACTGGCGTTGCTGATCACCCTGGTCATTGCCCGAAAAACTAACGGGGCGCACTCGTGGATCGACTTCGGGCCTATCCGTATGCAACCGTCGGAATTCGCTAAAATCGCCCTCGCTTTGTCACTGGGATCGTTGCTGGCACGCTACGCCGGGGCGATTAATCAGCTAAATAACTTCGCCCGCGTGGTGCTGTTCTGCTTCATCCCCACCTTTCTGGTACTGGCCCAGCCGGACTTCGGCACCGCCATGATCCTCTGTGCTATCTGTTTCATCATGCTGCTGTTGGGAGAAACCCACGGTCTGTTACTCGTCGGGTTAATCGCGTCCGTACTACTGGTGATCACTACCATGTGGAATGTCCGCCTGCCTGGCGGTAGGCCGCTTATCTCCGATATTCAGAAACGACGGCTGGATTTCCTGCACGCTGATCCCTCCGGTAGCGGCTACCACCAGCGCCAGGCGGCTATCGCCATCGGCAGCGGTGAGCTATGGGGCAAGGGATATCTGCGCGGCACGCAGGCACAGCGCGGCTTCCTGCCTGAGCAGGATACCGACTTCATCTTCGCCGTTATCGGCGAGGAGTTCGGCCTCTTTGGGGCATTGGTGGTGCTGGCGCTATATCTATTCATTCTCTGGCGGCTGCTGATTATCACCCAGGAGGCGGAAACCTCATACGGGCGCCTGGTGACGGGCGGGATTGCGGCTATGTTCGCCGCGCATGTGGTGATCAACATCGGCATGTGCCTCACGCTCACTCCGGTCACCGGTGTTCCGCTGCCCTTCGTTAGCTACGGCGGCAGCAACCTGCTCACCAGCATGTTCGCCCTGGGCGTGGCGCTCAATATCAGCCGCCACCGCCGCGACCTGCGCACCTGGGCCGCCGCAGAAGAACCATTGTTGAAGATGTAAATAAGGAAAGTCAATATGCCCATCACCATACGAAAAATACAAGACCATATGGAATTACTGGCCCCCTCTTCATTAGCAGAGGAATGGGATAACGTGGGGTTGTTGATCGGTGACGTAGATGCACAGGCATCGCGGGTGCTGGTGGCGCTGGATGCTTCCGCGTCGGTTGTCGCACAGGCAGAAATGCTGGGGACGGAGTTGATCATCGTACACCATCCGCTGCTCTTCTCCCCGATTAAACAGCTGGTGGAAGATGGCGGCGTAGTATCGCTGGCACGGCAGTTGATCCGCAACCGGTGTGGGTTAATTGTTTGCCACACGAACTTAGACAGCGCGCCACGCGGGCTGAATTCCCATGTGGGGGAGCTGCTGGGAGTGCTTAACATGAGTCCACTGCTTTCCAATTCCGGCCTGGGGCGTATCGGCACGCTGGCGACGCCGGTAACACTGGCAACATTTGCCACGTTAGTTGCCAAAGCGCTACATACAGACACGCTGAAAGTGCTGGGGAATCCACAGCGATTAATCAGCACGGTGGCTCTCTGCACCGGAGCTGGCGATGATCTATTCACCGATGCGCGCGCTGCCGGGGCCGATGTCTTTATATCCAGTGAGATTAAGCATCACACCGCCCTGCTGGCGCGCGATGCCGATTGCGCCATCATTGATGGCGGCCACTACCCTACCGAGCGTCCCGCCGTGACTATCATGGCCGCACACTTGCGCCGGTTGACGGGAATTGATGTAATAGAAGCGGTGGAAGATGATCCATGGAGAAGTGCATTGCTCTTGTCTTAATGGGCAAACACTTCTATAATTACCGGTGTTTGGCCGGTGAAATTATACACCGGCAATAATTTTGGTTAGTGAGGAATTTACCATGAGTAAATCAAAGCTGAAAGTCGGAATTGTAGGTGTTGGTGGTATCGCGGAGAATAAACATCTCCCCGCCCTGGCGAAACTATCGGACAGAGTGGACGTTGTCGCCTTCTGCGACATCATAGAACATCAGGCGGAAAAGAACGCGAAAAAGTATGGGGTGAAGGACGCAAAAACCTACACTGACTACCAGAAAATGTTCGCGCATGAGAAATTGGACGCTGTGCATGTGTTAACACCGAATGTCGCCCATTCGGAGATTGCCGTAGCTGCCATGGAAGCAGGTGCCCATGTAATCTGCGAGAAGCCGATGGCCAAAACCGCCGCTGGCGCGCGCGCCATGCTGGAGGCCAGCAAGCGTACCGGGAAGCTTCTCACTATCGCTTATCAGAATCGATATCGCCCCGACACCCTGTACCTGCGAAAACTCGTCCAGGATGGCGAGCTCGGTGAAATTTACTACGCAAAAGCGCACGCTATTCGCCGCCGCGGCGTACCGACCTGGGGGGTATTCCTCAATGAAGAAGCCCAGGGCGGCGGGCCACTTATCGATATCGGCACCCATGCACTCGATCTGACCCTCTGGTGTATGGACAACTATGACGTAGACTACGTAGTCGGCACTAGCTACAAGAAACTCGGTAAGCGCCCCGGCGAAGCCAACCAGATGGGCCCCTGGAATCCGGCGAAGTACACTGTGGAAGACTCCGCTTTCGGCTTTGTCCGCATGAAGAATGGCGCTACAGTTACGCTGGATGCTAGCTGGGCCGTCAACCTGCGTATATCCGGCGAGGGACTCTGCACCCTTTGTGGCACTGAAGCTGGCGCCGACATGATGGACGGTCTGCATATCAATGGTAGCAAAAATGGGCGCTTGTACGATACCAAGGTTTCCTTCGATCAGTCTGGGGTGATGTTCTACGACGGACCGAGCACCGACCCAACTGATATTGAAGCGAACACCTTCTATGATGCCATCACCAAAGGTACGCCCCTGACGGTATTACCTGAGCAGGCGCTGGTGGTCTCCGAAATCCTCGAAGCCATCTATGCCTCTTCGGCATCTGGCAAACCTGTATACTTTTAAGTAACATGGTTCGTTGGGAAAATAACTATGCCGCCCTCTCCGTGTCAACGAAGGGGGCGGCGTAGTTCTATATGTACCAGCGATGATACGGCCTATCTCGGTAAGTGGATAGTGAAGGTACTCCCGGCGCGAAGACTGCTCTCCACCGTCACGATGCCACTATGCGCCTGGACGATGTGTTTCACAATTGCCAACCCGAGTCCCGTGCCGCCGAGTTTACGGCTCCGCCCGTTGTCTACGCGATAGAAACGCTCGAACAAGCGCGGGAGATGCTCTGCGGCAATCCCGGCACCATTGTCGTGGATGCTGATCGTCACCTCGAGTTCACTGCAGTGAACGGCGGCCAGTATCTCACTTTGCGGATCGCTGTATTTGATCGCATTGTCGATAAGATTGACGGTGGCCTGCTCCAGGAGCACTACATTTATCATCGCCGGGCATTTCTCCGACAATTCTTGCGTAATACGGATAGATTTGTCTTCTGCGCGCTGCATACAGGACTGTACGGCGGAGCTGACCACCGCGCAAACGTCCGTCTCCTCAAAGACAATCCCCCCTGCCACTTCTCCGTTCTGCTCTATTCTCGACAAACTGAGCAGATCGTCAATGATGGCATTAAGGCGGTTGGTATGTTTAGCAATGATCTCCAGAAAATGCTGGGCATCTTCCGGATCGTTCATGCTCCCATCGAGTAAAGTCTCCACAAAGCCCTTGATGGAGGTGATCGGGGTACGCAATTCGTGCGATACATTGGCGACGAAATCCCGACGCACATTCTCCAGTCGTCGCAGGCTGGTGACGTCGTTCATAACTACCAGCACACCGATACGCTGATGCCCTTCATCCTCCAGCACGGTGCCATGTGTCTGCATAAAACGCTCGCCCTTATCGCGCAGCACTATCTCGCCCTCTTGCGGCGTCCACGTGGTGAGCATGGTACGCACGAAAAGCTGCAGATCACGGTTACGCACTACTTCCTGCAGATGGCGGCCCATCACCTTAGTCGCATCTACATTCAGCAGACGCCCGGCGGCATTGTTCAATTTGAGCACACGTTCATCTTTATCGAAGGCGACTACACCCTCAACCATACTCGACAGCACCGCTTCCTGCTCATGCCGTTGCCTATTGATGGTGCGTATTCGTTCATTCAACTGCGCCGCCATGGTATTCATGGATTCCGCCAGTGCCCCGATTTCGTCAGTGCTGCTGATATCCAGCGGGGTTGTCAGGTCTCCTTGCGCAAAACGTTCTGCCCCCTGCCGCATGACGTCCAATGGTCTACTGATGCGCCGCGAGACAATGATACTCAAACCGGCAGCCGTGAGTAAAACGAAGAGAACACTCAACATAATGATAAAACGCACACTCAACAACGTGTGCTCTATCCTTATAATCGGAAATGAGACACGGGCGACTCCGAACACTTTACCTTGCTCTATCAGTGGATCTGCCACATAGAGCATCTCCTGCTGCAGCGTTGTGCTGAAACGGGTACTGGTAGCCTGCTTCCCCAGCAATGCCGCCGCCACTTCAGGCCGCGTGCCGTGATTGTCCAATGTGGCGATATCTACCTGGGAATCGCCCACTACTCGGCCATCGGGCAGGATAACAGTAATGCGAATCCCCGCCACTTTACCCATAACCTTGCAACGTGCATCAATGACGCCCAAATTACCAGCAAGGAGGTCATCGGATAATTGCAACTCCGCCAAATGGGACTGCGCAATAAGTAATTCCTCCGCCTGCACGGTGAAAAGATGCCGTAAGGTAAACCATGCTACAATGGAAATAGTCACCAATGCAAGCATGGTTATCAACAGATATGAAGGAAATAAACGCCAAAGCAACCGCTTGCGTCTCATGTTACTCCTTGAAGCGGTACCCTACGCCGCGCACGGTCTCGATATACTGCCCGGCAGTGCCCAGCTTCTTCCGTAAACCGACTATATGTACATCCACAGAACGCTCGGTGACGGCGCAATCTTCGCCACGCACAGCATCCACGATCTGATAACGGGTGAATACCCAGCCACGACGCCGCGCCAGCAGGTGCAACAGGTTGAACTCGGAGAAGGTCAGCTCCGTGCGCTTCCCATCAACAGTAACCTCACGCCGTCCCGGATGGATAGTGATATTGTGAACGTTCACCGCCGAATCCTCGTCCGCTGGAGTCTCGACACGACGACGCAACACAGTGCGAACTCGCGCAAGCAACACACGAGGAGAAAAAGGTTTGGTCAAATAATCATCTGCCCCTAATTCCAATCCCGAGATAATATCGGATTCTTCGCCCTTCGCCGTGACCATGATGATAGGGATATTGCGTGTTCCTTCATCCTGCTTCAGCACCCGGCAAACATCCATACCGCTGATACCGGGCAACATCAAATCCAAGACAATCAGATCTGGTGCATCCGCCCGCACCGCGCGCAACCCTTCTTCACCGGTGGTAACACCGAGCGCCTGGTAACCCTCTTTGGTTAGATTAAAAGTCTCTAATTCGAGGATATCCTCTTCATCTTCAATAACCAGAATCTTAAATTTCGCCATTATCATCTCCTGCACTATAACATATTCTAAACATACTCCCTTATCATTGCAAATGGCATTAGTTTTGCGTTAGGTTATTGTTAGCAAAAATGGCAATCCTATGCAGTCCGATGTTGATTCCAAGTTCCTCGATCATTGAATTGTCACGTTCAAAAACTTGGCACTGCCAGGCGGTAATGGTATCATATTAAAAACGGAGGATTAAAGAAGTGAATCAGTTCAAGGGCGTAACCGTAGTAAAGACGGCCAATATCTATTTTGACGGCAAAGTCACCAGCCGCACCGTCATCTTCCCCGATGGCGAGAAGAAAACGCTGGGCATCATGCTCCCCGGCGACTATGAGTTCGGCACTGACGCCAAGGAGATGATGGAGATCATGGCCGGCGAGCTGGAAGCGCTCCTCCCCGGTGAGAAGAGTTGGCGCACCATCAACGGCGGCGAGTCCTTCACCGTCCCCGCCAACTCCCGCTTCAAGCTCAAAGTGCTGGAAGTAACCGACTACTGCTGCTCGTATATAGCGTGAGAAATACATGGATAGGCATGGATAAACAGGATATCCTGCCTATCCTGTATATCCATGTAAATTAGCATAAAAAGAGTGAATAGATGAACATCATTGAAGAGATTAACCGGCTGCGCGTGGAGCGGAACGCGGTGATTCTGGCACATAACTACCAGAACCCCGAGGTGCAGGATATCGCCGACTATGTGGGCGACTCGCTGGAGTTGAGCATCAAGGCTTCCCAGCTCACCGCGCCGGATGTCATCGTCTTCTGCAGCGTCGACTTTATGGCGGAGACGGCCAAGCTGCTCTCGCCGGGGAAGATCGTGCTGCTGCCCGCCGCCGATGCCGGCTGCCCGATGGCTGACATGGTCACCCCGGAGCGCCTGCGCACACTGAAGGCAGAGCATCCGGGGGTGCCGGTATGTTGCTACGTCAACTCATCGGCGGCGGTGAAGGCGGAGTGCGACATCACCTGCACCAGTGCCAACGCCCTCAAAGTGGTGGAGAGTCTGGGCGCGCCGGAGGTGATCTTCGTGCCCGATCGCTGCCTGGGTGCCTGGGTGCAACGGTTCACCACCACGAAGCTCATCCTCTGGCCCGGCTTCTGCCCCACGCACAACCGTATCCTGCCCGAGCATATCATCGCCGCGCGCGCCGCCCACCCGGGGGCCGAGGTCATCGTGCACCCGGAGTGTACCCCCGCGGTAATCGACCTGGCCGACCACGTGGTGAGCACCGGCGGCATGGTGCGCTTGGCGCGCGAGAGCGCTGCTAGCGCCTTCATCGTCGGCACCGAGGAGGGGATGCTGCACCGCCTGCGCAAAGAGAACCCGGACAAAACCTTCATCCACATCGGCCCCATGGCCACCTGCCCCAACATGAAGAAGACCACGCTGGAGAAGGTGCTCTGGTCGCTGCAGGATATGCAGACAGAGATCACCGTCCCCGACGAGATCGCCGGGGCAGCAAGACAAACGATAGAGCGCATGATCGCGGTGATATAGCCCACTGGGGCAGTAGTTACTTGTCTGAACCCGGATTTATGGGATTATAAGGATTTTCCTGATAATTTACTGCCCGGGGGGAAATATCTCATCGACTTAACGGCCCAGTTATCAGGAAAATCATTATAATCGGGCAAATCCGGGTTCAGACAAAAAGCCAGAGGACTCAATAATGACAACAATATCATCATCACCACAGATATACCTCACCCGCGGCCTTGCGGGTTGTCAGTTGGCGGCGCGACTGGGGGCGGTGGCTATTGTGGTGGACGCCCTGCGCGCCAGTGCTACGCTGCCCACGCTACTGGATCGGGGTGTTGAGCGTGTGCTGGTGGTGAGCGAGGTTGCGGATGCGCGGGCGCTGGCCTTGCAGGTGCCGGGGGCGATGCTGGTGGGCGAGCGCATGGGTGAGAAGTTGCCCGGGTTTGACCTGGGCAACAGCCCGCTAGAGGCGCTCGCCGCCAAAGAGCTGGCCCCCGTGGCCATCTTCACCAGCAGCAACGGCGCACAGCGCCTCACCGCCTGCACGGGGGCGAATACCGTGCTGGTGGGCACCATCTGCAACGCGCGTGCGCTGGTGGCCTGGGTGCGCCCCTACGCCAGCAAAAACGATCTACCGGTGGTGCTCATCGCTGCCGGGCAGTACCCCGATGAGGAGTTCATCTCCCCCGAGGACGACGCCGTCTGCGCCTACCTGGCCCAGCGGCTGGATTTGCCCATCAATGAAGCCTCGCAAAAAGCCTTCGTCGCCGAAGAAGCGCAGCTGCAACACAAAGGCATGCCCGCCATCTTCAATGACAGCCTCCACGCGCAACACCTGATCGAGATAGGCTATTGCGACGACGTAAACTTCTGCTGCCGCATAGACGTCCTGCACAGCCTGCCCGCAGTCACCGCCCCGGTGCTACTGGGGGATAAGGTTGTGGGGGTGGAAGTACGGGGGATGAAGTTGTAAACTATTGTCGGTTTGTATCACTGTTGGTGTATAATATGAGTGATAATGGCATGTACACAAATAGAGGACAATGATTATGGAACCAAAAATCAGTTCACTGGCTATACAGCGTTTCCGTTCGCTTAAAGACCTGAAGATTGAAGGAATGGGGCGGGTTAACCTCATCACAGGTAAGAACAACACCGGTAAATCATCGGTATTGGAAGCAATTCGAATATTAGCATCGGAAGCATCGCCCTATGTTATAAGTGACATTCTGCGTTTCAGAGAAGAAGACGCGGATGAATCTATGGAAAGTTTTTTTCGGTTTTCGAGCTTATTTCTAGGATTCCCACAGTTTTCAGCAAGCATCAACCCTATCCTAATTATCTCTACCGGTCAACGTGCAATGAATATTTCTATTGGGGCGGGCTGGTATGTTGAAGAAAGGGATGAAACCGGTCTGAGAAGAGTGTTAAAGAAACAGCAGGGGTTATTTGGTGAAGAGGAGGAAGGGGCACCAGGGCTCGTTATTAAAACTGAGGGTAAGAGTAGAATATTGTCACTAACATCTAACGGATATCGGCGGATAGGCTCTTTTCGTCCTGATTATGCGGATAATCAACTGATTCCATGTCAATTCGTTAGTCCATTTGGGGGCGAGTTTACGCGAACTTTAGGATATTTATGGGATAAAATAGCTCTTACAGACAATGAGAATGATGTTGTTGATGCTTTGCGAATAATTGATCCGCAAATACAGGCAGTATCCATGGTCGGGGCAGAAGGGTCGCAGAAAACACGCAAAGCAATTGTGAGGGTTAGTAATATCTATGACCCTGTCTCACTACGGTCTTTTGGCGATGGCCTCAACCGCCTTTTCGGTATCATACTTTCATTGGTAAACTCCAAAGATGGCCTGCTCTTGATTGATGAATTTGAAAATGGCCTGCACTACTCCGTTCAAGTCGATGTATGGCGTGTTATCTTCAAGTTGGCCAATCGTCTCGATATCCAGGTGGTAGCAACCTCGCATAGCTGGGATGCTATCGAAGCCTTTCAGCAGGCGGCGAGTGAGGTTGGGGACGAAGGTGTATTGATCCGTTTGACACGACGCGGAGAAGAGATCATCCCGACGGTCTTCCGCGAAGATGAACTGGCCATCGTAACCCGCGATCACATCGAGGTGCGCTGATATGAGTAGGAAAAGGATTCTGCTAGTTGAGGGAAAAGATGATTTACACGTTATTAGTAATATTTGTGAAGTTAAGAAGGTTCCAAGTATAGACAAGGTCATCCAGCTCGATAGTGTTGAGAAATTGCTTGAGGATATCCCTGTTCGTTTGAAAGCAGGTGAAGATGGCGATATCGTAGGAATTGTGATTGATGCGGACACTGACCTGGAGGCGCGTTGGATATCCATTCGGGATCGGCTGGTGAAGGTTGGATATCAGCAATTACCGGAGAACCCATCGCCAGACGGAACAATCATCACCCCACCACCAGATTCGTTATTGCCGCGTGTGGGTATCTGGATTATGCCCGACAACCAGACCAAAGGGATTCTGGAGGATTTCTTACGCTTCCTGGTGCCTGCCGGCTCGCCCTTGTTTGCCCATGTCGAGGCTAGTATCGCAGCAATACCCACCAGCGAATTGCAATTAAGTGAATTATCGAAACCCAAAGCCTTGATTCATACCTGGCTGGCATGGCAAGAAGAACCGGGCAAACCAATGGGGCAAGCTATTACAGCACGATACCTGGACGCCGATGTTCCACAGGTCGAAGTATTCGTGTCATGGTTAAACCGTTTATATTTCCCTTGATGCGGCCACTCCCCGGTACAACGCCCCATACTCCAGCAGCATGTCGCTGCGGGTGTAGTGGTTTTGTACGTGCTGGCGTGCGGCGGTGCCCTGGCGCTGGCGCAGCTCGGGGTCGGACAGGTAGCGGCGCAGCGTGGTGTCGAATACTCCG
>JBBRXO010000037.1:0-23375 GCA_038248345.1 Armatimonadota bacterium
ATGCCTCGCTCAGGTTTACAATAACGATAGTCTTCCATTATCACATCGCAACGGAGGGACATGATGCCGACAGGGATAAACGTTAGCGGAACTATCGACCAGCATCTGAAGAATCTGCACGACATCGAACGGCAGGACAATATCATCGAAATGCAAGCGGCGGAGACGCAAAAGCAGATGCTCATATGGATCATCGGAGCGGTGGTTGGTTTGCTTCTGCTGATGTTCCTAAATTCGCAGGGAACAGTTTTTGTCGCACTTGGGATTATCATTCTGCTTCCCTGTGCGGTAATGTCGATTATCACGGGAATCAAGTGGTCGGGACTGAAGAAGCAGGATATCGAAGACCGGCGTATCCAACTGCCATTGAAATTCCTCGGGGTGCTGGGACGCGACATCGAGATTAACACCCCGGTGACGCTGAATGTAGACTTCCAAGGATACAAAGTACACGGGAAGTTGCTGGAAGAAAACAAAGGCGGCATGTTGAATCCCATCAGTACCTTCAAATACGCGGATTCCTGGTTCGGCGCACGCGGCAAACTGGCCGACGGCAATCGCTTCAACGTCTCCATCAAGCAGAATATCAAGCGCAAAGAGAAGCGAAAACGCAAATATACCAAGGTGAATGAGCGCATTGACGAAGATATCACGCTGGTGCTACGCATCTCTGCCACTCGATACCCTAACTGGCAACAACTGAATCAACTACTGAGTCCCGGCATGCATGATAACCTGCAGATTACCCGCCTGCACGTAGCCGAAGACGGTATACGCCTGGTCTGTACCACCCCGGAAACTGTAAATATGCGAGGCCGTGGTGGTTCCAATACAACCATGGGTAACAACCTGGCCGACGGTGATACGCTCTTACGCTTATTCCTCTATGTCTACAACCAGTTGGAGAAGTGCAGGAAGTAGCCGATCTAATATTAACACAAAGATGCGCCGTGCCATACTAATCCTTGTATGGCACGGCGCTTTTTGCTATTGCCTTCCGTGGTTGTGTTTAGATTACATTCAGGTGCAGGTTGCCAACGATGACTGAGCGGGCAGCGGCGGCATTAGTGGAGAAAAGCTCAATCTGGAGCGGTTTCTGTCCACCGGTTGTCGTAGCCGTTATGCCATTTATGACAACTGTGATTGTAGTACCAGAGATAGAGAGCGTGAAGTTATTGATATTGCGCCCTTCTACTCCTTGGATTACCTTACCATTCAAGGTAACAGTTCCTTTCACATCACCTTGCAAGGTTGCTATCGTTGTACCACCACTGTTGAGTTTGATGCTTGCTACATCCCAACCTGATGATATTTGGATGTTACCGCTGACGGTAACATTAGTTGGGGTACCTGGTACCAGACTGGTAATATCCCGGTAGATACTCATTCCAGCGGGTGCTACCTGCGTACAAGTAACGGTTATTTTCTGTGTCGTAGCATCAAAATGCCCATACCAGTCATTCCACGGATCATTTATATTGTGGCGATCCACTTGATTGCGCGTCCATGGCGCGGTATTGGGCATGTCGCCGGTGATTAACCCGCTGCAGAGATCGGTCGTGGTACCGAAGACTACATTCAATTGCAGGGCTCCGAAATCTATTCTACGACTGGCAGCAGCATTCGTAGAATAGATTTCGACCGACGTCGGATTCTGACCGCCACCGACCGATACACTCACTCCGTTTACTATCGCAGTGATGGTAGTTCCCGCCACGGCCAGTGAGAAGTTATTAGTAAGGCGTCCATCAACACCCACCAGCGTTGTCCCATTCAAGGTAACGGTGCCCGCGCTATTGCTTTGCAGGGTGGCGATAACAGTGCTGCCGTTTTTGAGTTTTATACCGGCTACATCATAACCGGAATTAACCAATAAGTTTCCACTGATCGTCACGGAAGTTGGAGCGCCGAAAGTCTGTCCTGCGATGTCTCGATATATACTCATTCCAGTAGGAGCTACCTGCGAACATGCCACGGTAACTTTCTGGGTGGAAGCATCGAAATGCGCAAACCAATCATTCCACGAATCTGCTTCATGTCGATCGGCTACATTACGTGTCCAGGGTGCTGTATTCGGCATATCGCCGGTAACCAGGGCAGAGAATAGATTCGTAATGTTGGATCCGTTTCCATGGATTTCGTAGGTGCCAGTTGAGACCTGACTATCGGCCATTCCCGTCTTATATGCGACGGCTTTCAATACACAGCCGCCGTTAAGCGTGACTGATGTGCCAATAGTCCCCACGGTTGAGCTTGGGGTGGTGCCATCAGTGGTATAGCGAATGGTCGCGCCACCCGTCAAAGTTGCGATGGTCACCGTCTGCGCGGTTGGATAGGTACCGGCGGCGGCAGTGAAACTAGGCTGCGCACAACGGATACTGTAACTACTGGAAGCGACGAAGCTATCTGTCATGCCAGCATAATATGCAATTGCTTTTAGGGTAGTGTTCGTCGAAATTGCAATTTGCCCAGTATAGATGGTTCCTGTTGAGGAAGTAGGTGTAGAGCCGTCGGTAGTGTAGCGTATTGATGCACCGGCAGTAGCGCTAGTAAGCGTCACATATTGTGCGAAGCTATAGGTACCCGGTGTCACCGAGAAGAGTGGCGTGGCAACCTGCGTCCCCAGGGTAACGGTGGTGTCCAGTGCCCCTTTGCCACCCAGTTTGGCGATTGCGCTGGCGCCAGTTAGTTTCCAGAGCATCACACCTGCTACGTTACTCTCATCATTGGAGTAGACGAAGTATTCACCAGCATTGGAGAACATTTCAGAGGCATAGGTGTTGCCGGCAAACCCTATCGGTTTTGACACTTGGTTAGGGTTACCCGGAACTCCGAACTGCCCGACGAAAAGACCATCATCCATAAAGTGCATCCATTGCGAGGATTGACCGCCATTATAGAATTCGCCAGTGTGTCCGTAGATCACCTGGTCACCTACAGAACTTACCTGCGTACCAGCGTATTGTATTCCATCTCCGACATCGAAATTGCCAATATTGAGGAACGGAATTTCCGTGGCAACTGCCGGGCTACCTTTCCATTGCCATGCGCCGGCGCCGAGGTTAACGGCACCGAGGTGCCACGTATATGGCTGGCCTGCAGCGACATAATTTTTGCTGGGGTCAAAAGCGATGAGCACGTTGTTTGAGGTGATGGGTATCAGCGATCCGTAAAGAGCGAAACCTGAGCGGGGAGAGTAAGCGTCAATAGGAGCGCTTGCCAGCGATACCGCTGGTCCCCATTGTGGATTACCCGAAGTATCAAAGCCCAGGAGCGGCATCTTATACCAGGTGTCCGTCCCCGCAGGAACTGAACTACTGACATACCGACGTGAGCCATCTGCGTAGAATGATTCTGCTGTGTTTGTTAAGAAGATACCGGTAAAGCGCAAACCAGTGCTGGTAAGCTCAACAATCTCGCGGCCAGCGCTACTACGGTTTACAGCACCATAAGTTCGTCCATTAGAAAGGGTGTAAACAGGCTTTAAGCCTTTAGCGACGCTGGTGGAATAGATCGCGTCAAAATTGGACATTTCGCGTCCAGCGGCCCAGTTTTTGACGAATCTCCAGCAGTTGTTGCCGCCAGTAGCTTCCGGGTCACCCGTCTGCAGCGGTACGCTGTAATCAACTGCATACTCAATGAAATCGCTGAAAACGCGTGTGGGGGCGTTGTTATCAACCGTGGCGCAATAGCTTGCCGGACGGAACATAATGCGCTCAAGGTAAGTGCGTGCGGAGTTGAAGTGAAGCAAGCGATTTGTTTCTGTATCACCCACCCAGAATGACCCATCAGATAGTACCACTAAAGGAGTTATCGGATCAGTTATATTGGTGCCATCAGTCGAGCGGAAGAAACCGAACTTATCATTGGCAGCGGCGATACCATTAGTCCGCCATCCGCCTGCCAGCCCATATGTCCATGTTGGGGTGGTGACCGTACCGGTCAGGACGTTGGAATAAGATTTCACCTGTTGGCTGGTGCCACCATCTGCCACCATCATGATATTACTGGAAGGATGAGTGGCTACCGTGACTGGAGCATTCAGCGAGGAAACCGTTGCTGCCAGTGTCGGAGTGGTGGTCAGGTTTTTATAGCGTTTTACCGTCGTACCAGTGATCACCCAGAGGTCGCCGTTATTGGCAAAGGCGATATCTTTCGGACTGGTAACGGTGAAAGAGCGAAGTAATTGGCCTGTCGTCTTGTTATACAAGCGCACGGTATTCAAAGTGGCATGCGCTACAGCCAACAGATTGCCCGCGCCCTGTCCGGTGCGCTGTACGGCCAGACCGCTGGCGAAATCGTTGTTAGGGCCAGGGGTTACGGTGCTGAGGTCGATAACGCTGGGGTAATGTTGACCTTCATAGGTACCGTTCAGGCGAACATCGGTGCCATAGGTGCCAAAAGAATAGAATGTGCTATAGGTTGTTGCACTGATCGCAAATACAAAATTCTTTTCATTCTGAATGGCGGGAGCTGTTGCCAGATAGACATTGGTGCCATCTGTTGCAACCTTCACCAGGGAAGTAAAACAATCCTGACGGAACCAGTCATCCGCCTTTTGCGGTGTGCTGGGGGTGATTTTTTTACAGCCGGTTTGTTGTTCGTTATAACCTGCCACCATGAATATGGGGCTGGAGGCAGCACCGGAGTTGGCCATTGCCTGTGGCGAGATGAAAGAGCGCCAGAATTGAACATCATCCGAGAGTACGGCTGAGGTATTGCCGATGGTACCGGCTACCGTGTAGCCGACATTATGATATAGGACTTTGGTTGTGTAGGTACCTGCCGAAACCGCAGTCCCGGCATCGTTGAGGTTATCCCAGGTAGCGGAATTAGTGCCGACGTTTTTAACAACGTTACGCCAGAGAGTGCGAACCAGGACGCCATTGCCATCATACACAGCGGCAGATGTCTTGTAAGTAGGCGCTCCTGCCGGTAGTGTGTAGTTGATTGTAGTTACTGCCTGTACGGCGCTTGCGAGGAATAATGCTATAAGCCCGCAGATAACCAGACAGTAAGTGCGCATTTGAATAAACATAGAGACCCCCAAACTTCAAGGTCTGAACGATACACCGGACAATAGTCCGTGGACAAAACGAACACTGAAAATATAACAGTCGGTGACAACCCATACAGGTTGATAACGCTTACAGTGTTTTAAGCAAACTTTTTCCATCGGCAATCCCATGACGTCATCCATGGTGCCTGCCAGCTCTAGAAATACTCAATTCTTAGTGTTGACCACCTCCCTCAGATATAAGAGTTATAATATGCGACCCTGGTTAAACCTACAATTTATGCTAGTATCCCTTACGGTAGCCATTAGCCAGATATTCCTATGATAATGATACCACATATTTCCACAGTGTCAATAGCATGAAAAATAATTTTTACCTGGTGCACGGGGTGGGGGGCATTTACTGGGAACGCACGCTTCCAGTTTGCCCCCGTAGCATGGGCGGATAGTACATAACCTCATGGGTCATCACCCTGGGGCCGAGGCGTCTCGCCTGCCCTGCCCACCTTCTCTGTGCTCTCTGTGCTCTCTGTGTTAATTATTCACCATTTAGTAGGTAACAAAAAAACGCGCCCGCTGGAGGAATCTCCGGCGGGCGCGTAGGTTTGTATCTCAATTAGCTTGAGAGGTTGTATCTATTACCAGCGTGAGGAGCGGCTCGGTGAGGAGCTGCGCTGACCCTGGAAACAATCGGAACAATAAACGGGCTTTTCGCCGCTCGGCTGAAAAGGTACCTGGCAGGTCTTGCCACAGGTAGCACAGGTTGCGCTGTGCATTTCGCGGGGGCCGCCGCCGCCGCCATCACGACGTCCGCCAAAGCCACTCTGGGCTTTGTGTTTTGCACGGCAATCCGGGCAACGACCAGGGGTGTTCGTGAAACCCTTCTGTTCGTGGAATTCCTGCTCACCAACGGTGAACACGAATGTTCTGCTGCAATCTCGGCAGGTCAAGTTCTTGTCTGTGTAGCTCATAGCTTGCACTCCTTTAATAGTCTACCGTCATGGTGTCGAGATCTGGATGGTGTAAGGGATGTGCTAGCGCGTGCAAGAACAACCAGTATTGCCCAAATCAGGGATTACCTGTCGGTTAGTCGTGGAGACTTCTCTCCATCTTTTAGTAGTATACCCACTTTCATAGGAAAATACAAGGGGGTGATATTAGAAATAATATATTACCGCAAAAGTGTCGGTTTTTCGTACCAATAGGCAGCTGAAAAATACCCAAGGTGCTGCTTTCTACTCTACAATGCAGCGGAATCCAACTGTCGGACGGCGGTAGGATCCGCGTCCGCGTTGAGAATCGCAATCAAAGCAACGGTTGGCACAGCGGAGATATGCCGCGTAGGTACTCTGGAAAGAGCCGCCACGTAGCACGTGCCCACTGCCGGGGGGCGTTCTTCTGATTGGCATACGGATAGGTGCGCGTTCATACTCACCTTGCGGCGCAGCAAGACACCACTCCCAGACGTTGCCCACCATGTCGCGTGCGCCATACGGGCTTATATTATCCGGGTGTATTCCGATTGGTTGGGTCGTTTTGCTGGCATGGCTGCATTGTTCGGGTGTCCAGTCATCGCCCCAGGGCCAGCAGCGGCCGTCGGTACCCCGCGCGGCTTTTTCCCAATGAGCTTCGGTAGGGATCATAGCTTGCGCCCAGGCGGCATAGTGCGTCACTTCCACCCAGCTCACATTCACGATGGGGTGATCATCCTGCCATCCCCATTCCGGTTCGACCGGCATTGTCCACTCGGTGGCGAGGCAACAGGCACGGAATTGCGCTACAGTAACGGGGTCGCGGTAAATCCAATAGCCGGGGAGCGAAACAGAACGCTGCTCTTTTTCCTGGGCGAACCAATCTGCTTGCCAATCGGGATGCTGTTGAAGAATTGTACAAATATCAGCATCTTTGGAACCCATAAGGAAATCACCCCCGGCGACCCATACCATTTCGGCTCCATCAACGCTGTTCACTTGTGCTGCAATCGTATTCGAGATTATTTCTGGCATAATAACCACCCTTCTTTCACATCTTAGCGCATCTCAGTCAGGGCAGTTAGTGGCGCGAAGGGAGTTCCGTCTTCGCCACCCATTCAAAAATGATTACTCATAGTAACAGAATTTAGTAAAAAATGCAATACTCTCAACGAGGAATGAGATTCTGCAAACTGCGGTAGTCAGTCTTCCCCGTCCCCAGCACCGGGATGGCGTCCACAACTATCACCTGGCGGATGTTGTAGAGGGGGGAAAGACCGGCGGCGCGTAGTTGCTCATTTATCACTTCACGCCCGCGCGGTTGCACAGTGAAGAGGATCAATTCCGGGCGTTCGGCGTCGTCGTAGGCGGCAACGGCCAGGATCTGTCCTTCGTCTTCCGGTGTGGCGTAGCGCTCCAGCAGTACACTCTCGATAGCGGGCAGGGAGATCATCTCACCGCCGATTTTCACAAAGCGTTTCAGTCGTCCCATGAATTTGAAGACGCCGTCGGGTAACTGTTGCACCAGGTCGCCGGTGCGGTACCAGCGTTTGCCCGCGTGTTCCACAAATGGATCGGGAGCGTCGCCCAGGTAGCCGCCGAAGATACTGGGCCCGCGCAGCAGCATCATGCCGGTGCATCCGTCCGCCACCGGCTCACCGGTCTCCAGATCAATGAGCGCATACTCTACCGCGGGGAGCAGTTTGCCGATGGTGAAGGGTTGCGGATCGTCCTGCCAGTTGATGCTGACGATGGGGCTGCATTCGGTGATGCCGTATCCTTCCATTACTTTCGCATGTGGGCACTTCTCCTGCAGCGACTGGTAGACGCGGGGTGGGCACTCCTCCGCCCCGGTGACGGCGTAGTGCAGGGTGGCCAGCTGTTCGGGGGTGGCGCTGCGCACGATGCCATTGATGAACGTCGGAGTGCCGATGATGTAGTTGACCTTATAAGCTCCGATCAGGCGCGCCAGCATACCACCCTCGGTGGGGTTGGCATGGAAGACCGTCTGGAAACCGGCGCAGAGCGCCACCAGCATGTTGCCGGTGAGGCCGAAGGAGTGGAACGGCGGGAGCATACCGAGGAGTTTGTCGGTAGTGCGGATATCAATGACGGTGAAGGTGTCGCGGATATTCGTGAGGAGGTTCTCATGCGTGAGCGGCACCGCCTTGGGCATACTCTCCGAGCCCGAGGTGAAAAGGATAGCAGCAGTGGGCGAGGGGGTTACCCGCCGTAGCTGACCCCAGCCGAGATAGCTGCTGAGCAATGCCTTCAGCTTCGCCCCTTTGCTGATTCCAGCGGCAAGCTTCTCCAGTAACACGAAGCGATCCTGTAGCGCCCCCAAGTCCATGCCCTGGCTCTCTAACCGGGTGAGGAGCTTCTGCGCGGTGACGATTTGTTTCACCCCAGCCAGATCGAGGGAATGTTGCAGATTGCGTGCGCCCACGGTCCAGTTCACCAGCACTGGTGTCTTGCCGGAAAAGAGCACTGTTAGATAGGAAAGCGTCGCTGGGACGGAGGCGGGCAGCATGATACCGATACGCTCGCCCGGCAATGCCGAGATCGACGGGAGCAGCGCGAAGATGCCGGTGAGCAGATCGCGGTAGCTCTTCGCCCCGCTGGCCTGGTCGGCGATGATCACCCGCCTGGGGTTGGCCATAACCTGCTGCAGGAAGACTTCATTGATAGTTTTACCTGGTGGCACCGACAGCCGTGTGGCATCCTGCCCGGCGAACCAGGAGGGGGGGACTTCCGCCATTTCATACTGGCCGATGGCCACTGACTCGCCACAGGCGGCGAGTAGGACATCGGCAACAGTCGCCAGCGAGTCGGTATCGGTGGCGGGGAAGGCGAACTCCTGCTCCAGCCAGGCCATCATCTCCGCGCGTGCCAGGCTATCCAGCCCCAGGTTATTCACCAGGCTGTCCTCATCCTTGATGGAGTTAACGCCGGCCAGCTCGGTCAAGTATTTGGTGACTATCTCCCGCGTGGCGGTGGGGACATTCTCCATATTCCCCGCGGCGGCCCGCTCGCGTGGGTCGGGTTTGATGATCGGCTTTGTTCCCTCCCAGATGGTGTAGGGGACATAGGTGTTGGGGGGCAACGGTTCTTTATTGTAAAAATTCTCCAGATAGCGGTTGATGGTCATCTTATCGGCGGTGCGCGGGAAGTCATCCGGCTCGACGAACTCCAGCGTCACCTCGCGACGCGGGGTAAAGAAGATGAAACTAGACAGTATCTGCAGCATACCTTGCTGTAATATCTGCCCGACATTCGGCGATTTGCCCGGGGCTTCGCCGAAGGAGCTGCCCCAGAGGCCGGTGGTGCGCAGGAGCACAATACGCACATCGGGTGCAGCCTTGAGGATAGTCTCCACCGCGCTATTGCTACCCAGTTCCTCACGCTGCGTGCGCATAGTACGCCCTGCTGGATACAGGAGCAGGTTGGCGCCGCTATTTACATCCTGCAGTGTGGCATTGAGAACCTTCTCCATCTCGGTACGTGCCTCCTGCCCGTAGCGGCGCACGCTGGGCATGGTGCGCACATGGAACATAGCGGCCAACTGGCGGATGCCGGGCATGTCGGTAGCATCACGGTCGGCGATGGTGTAGGGGGCGAAGTCCCTGCTGAGCGTGCTGACCACTATAACCGGGTCGATCAACGCCGGGTGCATGGGGAGGAAAACGATGCTCCGCGTGCCCCGCGCCTTGATCTCCGCCAGGCCTTTGATGGTGATACGATAGCGCAAGCGGAGCAGAAACTGCACCAGCGCGCGGATAATTGCCAGCATGATTGATTCCTTTATTTTGTGCTACCGCACCCCGCGAATATTGCGTACCATGACGGTGCCGAAGAAGAAGTATACTACTGCCAGACCGAAGATCACCGTGTAGCCCAATGTCGGTATGCCCGCGTCTTTGCCAATTTTCTGGAAGAGATCCAGCAGGAATCCGGCTATGAGCGGGGCGAGCACCTGCGGCATAGTCATGGCGATGTGCCACACGCCCATGTCCTTGGCGTGGTCATCTTCGCTGGGCAGTACATCGCTGGCCAGCGCCCAGTCGACAGACTGGTAGGCACCATATCCGAGTCCGAAAACCAACCCCATGAAGAGTGCCACGGTGTAATTACCGCTGAAGATGAAGACCGCTGCAACCACCCCCTGCAGCGCTCCGCTGATATACACCATCAGCTTGCGCCCGTATTTGTCCGAGAGTGCCCCGGCGGCGAAGGCTGACATCACCGCGCCCCCGAGCAGGGCGATCATGAAGTAGGAGTTCGCCTCGTGCGCCTGGCTTGCTAGATGCTTGCCGAAGAGGGAGTAATTGTATTGGACGGCGCCACCGGCAACGGAATCTCGCATATAATACTGGAGAAACTCCTGCACGGTGAAGGTGCCCATCACCACCAGGAAACGCGTCCAGAATACCCAGGAGAAGTCCGCTGATTTAAACGGCTCCAGGATACCGCGGAAGAAGGCGGTGAATTTGAACGGCTCAACCCCGGGCGGCTCCGGTTCATGTACCGTCAACACCGTCCCCGCCATGCCCATGAGCATGATGATGGCCAATGCGATGTAAGCACCTTGGAAGCCGATTCTATCGAGAAATAGCCCCACGCTGCCGCCGACGAACATGCCCAGCATGGTCATCAGCCCCATCCAACCGCTGGCGGTGCCGCGCTGGTCTTTCGGTACAACGTCGGGTATGAGCGCGGAGTAGGGCGCGGTGGCGACGTTATTGAAGATCATTATCCAGCAAAAAACGAGCGTATAAGGAATGAAGGTGCCCGGAGATGCCGGGATGAAGGACATGATAATCAGCCCGATGGCATTGAAAATAGTGCCCACCACCAGGAAGGGCCGGCGTCGTCCCCAGCGGGTACGCACGCGGTCGCTCCACGCCCCCAGTAGCGGGGCGGCGATCATGGAGATGAAGGCGCCGATGCCCAGGATGATGCCCACGGTGGCACCCTTATTAGCATCCCCGCCGATAGCTTCCGCCTGTTTGGGCAGCAAAATGATAAGGATCGCGCTCCACTGAGCATTGGTCGCGAACCAGTAGAAACTAAGCATTGCCTGTTGTGCCACGCTCATCCGCCCCCGTTTGTCTGTTGCTGGGAGGACCTCAGTCATTGTTAGCCCTGCTTTCTAATTTATTATAGCGTAAAGAGAGGCGTGGAGTAAGGGGGGTGTAACGGAGATTAACTTGACGTGGGAAGCCACTTTTCGTTAGAATTATGATAGTACGTGCAGCAATGTATGCAGTAGCGCGTTTCAGATATATGTGAGGTTTAATGATGACGGTTGGTAGCTCCCAGGATCCTTCTCACGCCCCTGGGGAAACTATAGGGAAAGGCTCTGTTACTGATCCCGCTGGTCGGCAGCGCGAGATTCAAACTGAGCTGGTAGAGTTACGGCGCCGTATTGCGGAACTGGAACATACAAAGGTTCAGCTGGAGCAGCAAGTTTCCACCTCCACAACTGCCCCGGAGGCAGTAGGTCCGGTAACTACTTCAGAAGAGCTGGAACAGACGTTACGCACCTTCGTACGCCGGGTAGCCATGATTCTGCAAGCCGAGAAATGCGCTATCATGCAGGTAGATTATGAAGCGCATGAACTAGTGGCAAAAGCCCCGGCGCTTCGCCTGACGGACGAAGAAATAGCTTCATTCCGAGTACCGCTGAATGAGGGCATTTCCGGTGAAGCTTTCCATGACGGCAAAGCCATTATTTGCAATATTGTCTCGGCTGATCCGCGTGCGTTAGTTGATAATTTCGCCAAGCTCAATGTGCGCGATTCACTCACTGTTCCGATGATTATTGAGCGTCGCAATGAGAATCAACAAGTAGTAGATCGCAATATCATCGGCGTAATTCACGTTTTCAATAAGCGTTACGGGCTTAAATTCACGGAAGAAGATATTCGTCTGCTTACCGTGCTGGCGCGTAATGCGGCATCAGTGATCAGCAGCGCCAACGCCTTTATCTCAATTACTGCAGAGAAGAAACAGTTGGAATACACACTGCAGAGTATGAGCTCCGGCTTGTTGGTTATCTCCAAAGGCGAGCGAATTCAATTACTGAACAGTTCGGCCTCGAAAGTGCTGGGAATTGATGCTTCTGCCGTCGGCAAGTCCTACACCCAGGTTATTGTTGACGCGGAGATACGCGAGTTTCTTGCCAAAGCCATATTGGAGAATGAAGAAACAGTACGAGAATTCCAAATCTCGGAGCGGTATTATCAAGCTCAGACAGCAAAAGTACGTGATGAAAAAAATGCAACCATCGGTCTACTAGTGGTGCTGAATGATGTGACAGAACTTCGTAATGTAGAGCGTATGAAGAGTGATTTTGTATCTACGGTATCACATGAATTACGTACGCCCCTTACAGCGATTAAAGGTTTTGTCCGCACTTTGATTGATGATCCTACTGGTGAATTCTATGACCAGGAAACGCGTCTGGAATTCTACGGTATTATTGATTCCGAGTGTGACCGCCTGGTTCGCTTGATCTCAGACCTCTTGAATGTATCACGCATTGAACGCGGCTTGCCAGTTCATTTGAATTACTCAGAAGTTGATGTTAAAGCTTTGGTAGAGAAGTGCATTAATTTCCAGCGCAGCTATACCGAAAAGCATCAATTTATCATTGACTGCCCCGAGAAGATTTCTTCAATAATTGGTGATCAAGATAAGATGGATCAGATACTCACTAACCTGATCAGTAACTCCATAAAATATAGCCCCAATGGGGGAGAAATCAAGGTCTCTATCACAGAAGAAAGTGATAAATTAGTCTTCGCCATCAGCGATCATGGAATGGGAATACCAGAAGAGAACATCGAGAAAGTATTCCAACGCTTCTATCGTGTTGCATCGGGAGATGCGCAAAGTGTGGGCGGTACCGGCATTGGGTTGTTCCTAGTGAAAAGCCTGGTGCAAGCACATGGTGGAGATATCTGGGTAGATAGTAGCTACGGTAAAGGATCCACCTTCTACTTTACGTTACCCAAGAACCATCCGGTTGCTGATACTATTGTTGGATGAGCATTCCCCTGCAGCTACCCGCTCCATAGTGGTGCGGGTAGCTTTTTACCACGCTGGAAAATCAGTACCAGGATTCTCTTCGGTCAGGCATTTTTTCACATCATCCGTGAGTTTCCGTTGATCGATCAGCCAACTGCCAGCTTCCTGTCGTAGCACTAAGTCCACCTGGTATTGTCGGGAGAGTGCCTTTTGCAGTGCGGGTATTCGTTCTGATCTTCCTTCGGCGGGAATAAGATAGAGTTTGACGGCGTAGGTTACCATATCACCCTGCATATTTGTAGGCTCCAATAAGGTGGAGCTTCCCAAGGTTATCCATGCTGGCAAGCGCTTCCCTTTAGTCACTGCAGTTGCCAATTTCATCTGTGTATTGATATCGCCATGCTCCAGCGAAGAAAGGTATGTTTGAGTCAACCGTGTGATCCGCACCACATCAATTCGCGATTGTAGCCATAGCCTCCAACAGAGCATTGCACTCAATGTCAGTGCGATAATGGTAACAGATAACAACCCGTACCAGCTTGCCGGGCTATAATTTTTTTTCACAGATATTCTAGCTTTTGGTGCTGATGGGGCAGCAACAATCGGAGTAGTTGCTAACTTTTCCTCCTCTGCTACAATAATTGGAACATCATCTGCGATTATGACCAGCTCTAGTGATGGGAGCGGAGTAACAGCGATAGCGGGGATTATTATAACAGAGGGTGGGGTAGAGGGTAGTATTTCCTCCGGCAACGTGGCTTCGCTGGGCAATTCATCCTGCAGTTCCGGTTCAGAGATTAGCTCAATCAGTTGCGGCTCATCCACCGGTAACTCAAAAAAATGCACCAACTCTACTGGTGGTTCTGGTTCGGTAATATACTCTGTTGGTCGTAGTACTTCGAAAGGCAACTCATATACCTGCGATAGCTCTATTGCAAGTTCCGGTTCGGTGATAAGCTTTATGGGTTCCGGTTCATCCACGGGTAACTCAAAGATTTGCAGTAACACTATTGGCGGAGCAGGTTGCACTTCGATTATTGCTTGTTGAGGCGCAACTGATGCGAACTCTTCGGGCAATACATTTATTGGCTCTGCCGCAACGGGGAGTTGCTCAAGGGTAACCTCAAGTATTGGTGGCGTTGTTAAGTTAGTGGATGCAGTTGTCGATGTACTTTCAACAGGCTCAGTCAGGGGTTGCCAGCAACTCCAGCAGAGGTTACGGGTGGCGCTATTGGTCGCGCTACAGTATGGACAGGTGACATTGTCGTTACTGGTTTCTTCTTTTTTGGCACGTGTAGGGAAATTAAAATGACCTTTGACCGGAGGAGGCGGCATGCGTGGTGGCACTATTACCTTGGGAACTATTTCTTTGGTTTTCGGTTTTACCCAGACTTGTGCTTTGGCAGCAGGCGTGCCGGTAATTCTGGCCAAATCAGATATTTTAGCCCAGCAATTCCAGCAAGTCTCACGCTCTTCTTTATTTGTAGCCCCGCAACGTGGGCAATTCGGCATCCTTTTTCTCTCCTCAGTGGGTATACAATAATTATATTCAACAAGGATGGTGCCAATACCTGTTATTATTTCCATTGGATTTTCGCAGGTGATTACTGGGCAGGCGGCGAACTGTAATACTGTAAGAATAATTATGACAAATGCTCGCCAGATATTAAAGTCCGTCTTCGGTTACGACAGTTTCCGACGCGGTCAAGAAGAGATTATTGCTCATGTTCTGCAGGGTGGGGATGCCTTTGTGCTCATGCCCACGGGCGGGGGCAAGTCACTCTGTTTTCAACTGCCGGCTTTGCTACTTCCGGGCACTGCCATCGTCGTCTCACCGTTAATCGCGTTGATGCATGACCAGGTGGGGGCGTTGCGGCAGTTGGGCGTTCGTTGCGCCTACCTCAATTCTGCGCTTGATTATAATGAAGCACGCCAGGTGGAGCAGGCGCTGCTGGGGGGTAACCTGGACCTGCTCTATGTTGCCCCGGAACGGTTGCGTACCGAGGGTATGCTGGAGATGCTGGGGCAGGTGCAACTTTCGCTTTTTGCCATTGATGAAGCGCACTGCGTGTCACAGTGGGGTCATGATTTCCGCGCCGATTATCTGGGGTTGTCGATATTGCATGAGCGTTTCCCACAGGTGCCACGCCTGGCGCTCACCGCCACTGCCGATGAAATGACACGGCGGGAGATCGTGACGCGGCTGAAGCTGGAGCAGGCGCGAACCTTTGTGGACGGCTTTGACCGCCCTAACATTCGTTACCGTATTTTGCCCAAAGACAACCCGCGCCTGCAACTGAAGCGCTTTATCACTGTGGAGCATATGCATGATACGGGTATCGTCTACTGTATGTCGCGCAAGAAGACAGAGTCGATGGCGGAGTGGCTTTGCGAACAGGGATTCACCGCACTACCGTACCATGCGGGCTTGAGCGCGGAGCTACGCAAGAAGAATCAGGATCGGTTCCTGCGTGAGGACGGGATCATCATCGTCGCCACTATCGCGTTTGGCATGGGCATCGACAAACCGGACGTACGCTTCGTGGCGCATATTGATCTGCCGAAGAGCATTGAAGCATATTACCAGGAGACCGGGCGCGCCGGGCGTGACGGGCAGAAGGCGGATGCGTGGATGCTCTATGGCCTGGGGGATGTCGTCTTTATGCGCGAGTTACTGGCCAACTCCGAGGCCGATGAAGCGCATAAAAGGCTGGAGCAACGCAAACTCGATGCCTTGCTGGGATTCTGCGAAACCACCGCCTGCCGCAGGCAGGTGATGCTGCGCTACTTTGGCGATGAGATGGCGGATCCGTGCGGTAACTGCGACACCTGCCTGCACCCGGTGGCCAGTTGGGACGGTACGCTGGTGGCGAAGAAAGCGCTTTATTGTGCCTACCAGACCGGGCAGCGCTTTGGGGCCAGCTATCTCACCGATGTTTTGCTGGGGCATAACAGCGAGCGGGTGATAAAGTTCGGGCATAACAAGCTGACGGCCTTCGGCAAGGGTGGGGAACATACCGCGCAGCAATGGCAGCAGATATTCCGGCAATTGACGGCGCAGGGGATGCTGACGGTTGACCTGGCGGGGCACGGCAGCCTGATACTCACGCTAGCCGGTGTTGAGGTGTTGCAGGATAAACTCTCCGTTAATTTCCGTAAAGACCCGGAGAAGAGCGTGGAGCGCACCCGGAAGACGAAACGCGAATACGCAGATATCACCATCGGGATGTCCCAACGCGACCAGGTGCTGTGGGCGACGCTGCGTGCTGTACGTATGGAGATATCAAAAGAGGAAAATGTGCCGCCTTACGTCATTTTCCATGATACCACACTCCGTGAGATGCTGCGCGTGCGACCCCAGACGATGGGAGAGTTGGCGGCGGTCGCAGGTGTAGGCGATGCCAAGCTGGTGAAATACGGCCGCCGCTTCCTGAAAGCCATCAAAGAGTAGACGAGAGTAGCAGCTGCAGCATACTCGGCGCTTCTGTTTCCGCCAGCAAGCGCAACTCGTGCTTCATCCAAGCCATGATGGAATCATGCGCATCTGCGGCGATCTCTGGCGGTACGATCATCTCTACTTCTATATAGTAGCGGATGCGTTTGTTCAGCTCGAGCCGATCCAGCGAGATTGTCATGGGGATTTGCGAGGAGCCACCGCGAAAATCCATACGCTCCTTGCGGATGATATTCTTTTCCGATATAGCCGTAGTCATGGAGCGGGCGGACTGACTATCGAGCACGTTCTCATCCTCCAGGCGAATCCAGCGGCCGGCGCTGTCCTGTTTCCAGCTTTTTTCCGTAATCTTAAAGCCGTGGGTAGTCTCGCGCACGCGGGAGAAGTTATAACCGCCGTTGCCAGCCAGCTGATAATCCAGATAATAGTCCACAATTGAATACTTGTCTTCCTGGTGGAAATTAAGCGCCAGCAAGGTCTCTGGCATGCGGCGAAACTCCTCCTGCGTCAGCTCCATTTTTACTTCGGCTTCGGCCATTTCAGCTGTCTTTTCGGATTTCATTCAATTTCTCCTTCGGGTAGACAAGGTTATTGCTGTGCATTATAGAATGTGCAAGATATGACTGTGTTTATCATAGCATATATTGCCCACAAGGGAGGATAGTAAAAATGGACTATAGCAAAAAATTCCGGGTAAAACCGGGCGAAAAGGTGAATCTGAAGAAGGTTGATCCGGGAGAGACACCAGGCTTTAACAACAAGGAAGAAGCGGTGGAGATGACGGCGCGCAATGTCGCGAAGATGGCGGAGCTGCAGCATCTGTTCTATGCCGATAACCATTTTTCGTTGCTTATTGTGTTGCAGGCAATGGACGGCGGGGGCAAGGACGGCACTATCCGCCATGTGATGAGCGGACTTAACCCGCAGGGGGTAGAGGTTTCTTCCTTCAAGGTACCCTCTGCCGAGGAGATGGATCATGACTTCCTCTGGCGCATTCATAAGTCGGTCCCGGCACGCGGCGATATTGGCATCTTCAACCGCTCGCATTATGAGGATGTACTGATAGTGCGCGTACACAAGCTAGTGGCAAAAGATGTGTGGCAGGCGCGCTATGCGCAGATAAATAGCTTCGAGCAGTATCTGGCGGACAACAACATTATCACGCTCAAGTTCTTCCTGCATATCAGCAATGAGGAGCAGAAGCGGCGCTTTCAGCAGCGCATTGATGACCCCCAGCGAAACTGGAAGATCAGCAGTGCCGACTTCTCCGAGCGCAAGTTGTGGGACGATTATCAGGATGCCTATGCCGATGCGCTGATGAAATGCAGCACCACCACCGCCCCCTGGCACATCATCCCCGCCAACAACAAATGGTTCCGCAACGTGGTCATCAGCCAGATCATCCTGGATAAACTGGAGAGCCTCGACCTGCACTACCCGAAACCGCAGGAGGATTTGAGCAATATTGTGCTAGAGTGAGGAGGGGATGGCGAGGACTCAACTCTAGCTCAACTCTAGTCCAACTCTAGTTCAACTCTAGTCCCGCGCTGGCCTGACGGAGGGATGTGTTTGTATGAGGTATGGTTACCTAACCACCAGCCTCTTCCCTGCGTGGAAAAAGGAGCTAATTGTATGAACTGACTTCAGAGGGTATTAAAGTGACCTAAGAAACACCAAACGAACATGTGTTTGCACTAGTTGTTGTTCTGAAGTATAATGAAACCAAGGTATATTGCTTTAGGGTCGGGAAGGAGGGCGCGATGGCTAAATTGACGGGGCCGCAGTTCTCGGTGACGGCATCGGGGAAGTTTGGGAAGAAGCTGATTTACTCGAACTGGCGGGGTATTGCTTACAGCAAAGAATTAGTGGTACCGCGTAACCCGCGCACGATGAGGCAGCGGGCACACCGGGCAGTTGTCGGGGTAATGTCAGCGTTGTGGGCAACGATACCAGACGGCCAGCGGGCGCAGTGGGTAGAAGCAGGTAGGGCATTTGACTTGCCGGGGTTCCACACCTTCGCAAAAATGGGGATGAAAGCGTTCAAGGTCGGGCACGCGCCAGCGCGAGAACCGGGGGCGGCGCCGACGACGGTTGATGCGGCGGTGACAGAGTTGGCGGTGACGGTTGAGGGAGACGTGGTAACCGTCCGCTATGTGCCATCGGCGACGGTGACGAGTTGGGGGACGATCATCACAGCAAGTGCGGCGGTTCCTATTGAAGTGGTGTCGGGGGAGATCGTAGCGGCTGTCGCAGGTCATATTGAGCATGCGAGATTTTCGTTGCCGGAGGGGACGTGGTATGTGGCGGCGACGCCGTTTGATGCGGATGGGGGGATTGGGGAGATACTGGGTTGGAATTACGAATTAATAATTACGAATTACGATAGGGGGTGTAAGGCGTGATCCCGTTGGCCTGTGGTGGTGGGGGGGCGTAGGTTACTTAGTGAACCTCGAAGGTGCGAAGGCACGAAGAGAGAGATATGGGGGGGCGGAAGGGTGCCCTGAAAGGGCGAAGGAATTTAGCCACGGGTGAAGTACCCATATGAGCGGTGGGAATATGAGTACGGGACCCGTGGTTGGGGGCAATATAAATAATTTCCCGCCCCGGAGGTGGCGGGGGATTTGCTGGGAGCGCTCGCATCCTGCGTGTTCCTTGACGCGTGGGCAGGCGGGACGCCTGCGCTCCCGGGGGGGGCCTATTTGGCCGTGCTCATGAGCGGCATTCGAGAGCCTCATGATTATATGGCCCATGCTACGGGGGCACAGAGGAGGCTATTCGAGAACTATATGAGTTACTACCTACGTACCCAGCGACAAACAATATGTGTGGAGCAGGCAATGCTAGAGGTTTTTCACTACCTCCAAACCGAGTTGGCATCCTTCACCATGAAGTTTTTTCAGTGCTTCAATGGCAATGATGCTTTGCTTGTCAGTGATCGTTTTACCGGTGGCTGCGATGCCGATGATGCTTTGCTGAATGGGGGTAAGAATCCCTTTTTCTACGCCCCATTGCATGACACTTCCCCAGAGGCGCGCTCCTGCATTTGTTACAGCTATCTGCGCCTGGATGCCATTTATCATTATCTGTTCTTTGACGGCGGTTTTTTTTACATCCCGTTTATCAGCAACTGTGCGTAATGATTCCAGTAACTGATGATCCCAGGGAATATTGATACCCTGTACCCGTTTCCAGCAGGCCTCCATTTTTGCCCATTCCAGTACGTTATGATTTCCTGACGGTGGATCGAGGATGACACCATATATGGCATCAACCACAATTGTCAGGGCATTCTTCATTTTTTCAGTGATATGCTGAGTTTTCCACACAGCATCATAATCAAAACAGAAGGTGTTACATTCAACATCAGCAGCGAACCTGGCGATGGTGTAGGGAACAAAGGCAGAGCGGTAGGCACCTTCAAACCAGGGGCGCGACTTGACGATTTTCATCACTTCGCAATGAATTATCGCTTTCACAATCAGGTGGCGAAAATACTGCTCGTTGAATTGATCAGCATTCTTATCCCATTCGTCACCGATCCTCGAGGCAAAGTTGGCGAAGTTCTTTTGTGAGCCTTTGCAGACGATGTGGGGCAGGCCGATCCAGGTATTCTCGTATTTGGCCAAATCAGTTTTGTCGAAACGCTGTGTTTTCGGTGATTCCAAATCGAACTTACGTTGATCAGAGGGTTTCAATTTCATGCGCACATCCATATATTGTCCGCGTGCGCGTTCATAAAACCATTTTGACTCGCGGAAACTACCGTCGGGAGAGGGAGCGAGTAAATGGCGGGAGATACCTTCCATACGCACGTGGTAGGGGTGATTAGAGAAGAAGTCGGCGGCATTTACGCGGTTTTGACTATTGGCATATTCAGAAATTCGCGGAACAACTTCCTCGGTCTTCTCCGGCGCGATAATCGAGAGTTTCATCTGGACAAAGACGTTGGAGAGGTCAATCTTCTTTTTGCTGGCCGCGTGAATAGAGGCGGTGGTCTGACCACCGTTTACTATCTGGAGGTTTTTTAGGTTAGTCAGCTGCAAAGCACCAGCGTCTTCGAGGCGCACCACGCTTTCGGCGGTTGCGGTGATGCCGTTGTTGTAAGCGAAGAACATTTCGGGGTCATTCTCAATAGTGTTACGAATCCCCTTATTCACCCCGCCGCGCGCCTGCAGGAAGACGCGGACATTTTGCTCGAGTAGCCGAGCGCCCCACCGGTCATATATGGCGGCGAGTTGCACGCCGGGCACAACGGCAATATAGGCTTCATAGCTGGCATTCATCAGATGTGCGGGTAGTGCAGGTATGGCGCCACCATAGTCTTTTTCCAAGTCAATCTCAATCTCTTCACGCCCGCGCCCTGAGGAAACAAAACGGTGAAGTCGGCCAATATCCCATACATTATAAACTACCGGAACTCCCTCTATTTCGTCGGCTTTACGCCCATCCACCCTTTCGCTAAGTTGCCGGTTGCTAAGCAGGAACAGTTTGACTTTGTCAATGCTATTCCACCTGCGGCTAATCAAATCTGCCAGTCCAAAAGCAGGATTAGTTTCTTCCAAACTGTTTCGCCAGGTTACATCTAATGACTTTTCGAGATAGTTAGTCAATCGTTTGAATATTGCATTCATCTCTGTTTGAATGAGTGTCTCTACCTGAGTTGAGGTGTTATAATCAGTGATTATCAGACTCAATACATTGTCATTTTCAAGCGGATCACCACCATATCCATCCACACGCATCCCACGCTGGGCCTGATAGAATGCTCTGTCCGCAGATAATAATTCACCGGTACTTGTCAGGTATTCACAGAAGATATCAAAAAAAGCATCTTCCTTATAGCTTTCATCAGCTTCTGCTTGTAATAGAATATTCTGTTGAAATTCATGGTAATAATCTTCTAACTCACTCATTTGAGTTTCCTCCTGTTACAGCATGATGAAGAATTGAATCCGATACTATATATGGCTGGCATTCCTGCAATGATATTGAGTATTTAACATTGGTTACTCCTGACACAACAGTATCTACAGCAATGCGAGGGAAGTCTCCATTTACCAGATAAAGATGAGATGGACCTTCAACCCATAAAGAATCTGAGTAGTCGTCTTCCCAGCGAAAGCCCGTTGCATAGAGCAGGTTTTCATAGATGTCGAGTGCGTTATTACTAACAAGCGCAATTCGCCCCTTGATTCGTCGGGCGATATCGGTGACACTGAAAGCAAGGTCGGAATTATCTGGCGATTTGTCCAGCTCAGCCACATGCAAAAAGAGTTTATCAGTTCCGGTCTCATCAAGTTGATACTCGGAGTTGATCAGGATATATGGTGTTGCAGCTCCGCGACGTGCTTTTGCTTCTATGGCAATCCTGCCGACCTCAAAATCCTTCGGTGCCCCCGATGGGCCTGTCCATGTGTTGATTGCATCTGTTATAGATAGCATTTGAAACAGGTGACGATCAAGCACTAAAAGCTCCCCGATAAGTCCCTTCTGCTCCTCCTGCGACAAACGCCCATCGCTTCCTCCTCGAAGCAGATAGTGCCAGCGCCAGGTGCGGGTTATTGCAATACTTACCGCCTCTTTTTCAGTGGCTGCAGCAGCTGTACTTGCGACTATGTCTGTACATAGCTTATAAAAAAGTTCCCGTTGTGCTGAATCTAAAAGTTTTAGCGCCAGAACCCGATTATTGTTACTACCTTCAGTTATAATCGAAGCTTCAATACCTTTCAAGTGAGGTAAACCTCCTGGTGGGGATGATGTTATATCATGCTGAAGGATGAGCATATATTTGTTATCAACCCCGCGTGCCCAGAAGAAGCCCCATGCTAATTCAGGATCGACGCGCATGGCACATAAAGCATCTGCTAGATTGGGTTGGGAAAGACTTTTCCATGGATCACTCATCGTCATTATCCTCTATCTCATCAATGTCGTTATCATTAAAGAAATTTTCACGCATCCATGTTTTTGTAACAATAAATTCGACACGTGTTTCCTTCACTTCAGTCCTTGGGAAACTAATGCTCCAAGCCACAACAGGTTTATCAGATATACATGCTCCACTGTTATCTATTAATTTCAACAGATGTATGATCAATAGAGGATTTTTCCTTTCTGTGCGGTATATCCAATCAGGATAATTAATCTTCTTTGAAGACACATCCTTTCCTTCGTTTTGACAATAACCCAACTCTGCGTTATCAATTTCTTTCTGAGATAAGCCAACTTGCTCATCACCTCTGGAAGCAACCCGCTGCTTATTAGTAATTCTTAAAGTATCCTTGTCACTTTTCTGGCCAGAGGTACGAGCTCGACAGTTAATTTTCAACCCTAATGATTCATCTATCAACGTATCAACTTTTGCTTGTAATGTGCTGGTGAGAAGGACATCCCATTTGTGCAACTCAATATTCTGCCGGTCTTCAATATACTTAATTACCGGCCCATTATCTGTTAACATAGAACCAGGATGGTTTACGAATTCAGATATGAATTTCTTTATGGGATCAACGGGGGCGTTTTTAAATAGCCAACCTCTTTTGTTGGCTTTGAACGATGATGAAGAGCGACCTGATTCAGCTAAATTTTCCACAAATCTGCGTGCTGCCAATCTATTTTTAGTCAAGCTATTATCATCCCGTTTAAGCAATGCTGTTTCTACAAAACTATTACTTAATCCGATACGTACTACGACTTTTCCGCTAGAACCCATTTTATTCCTGGCTGTTACAATTAAATTATCAGGGTGACTACGTACTTTAAGACCAAATTCTGCAGGGGTCGCGTTAGCCGCTTCCATTCTTCTTAATTCATCCCGCAACATTTCTATAGACTCGGTAATATGGTAATACCAACCCTCTGCCTCTTCTGGCATCCAAATACGACATAAATCTTCATAACCAGG